>NZ_JBVHMF010000001.1:0-213018 GCF_055558595.1 Streptomyces sp. NPDC025721
CCCGAAAAACACCCCCTGGCCCCCGCAGCCGACCAGGCAACCACCAACGGTTTCGACACTGCGAGCGAAGCGGTGTCTCGAGGGGGGGGGGGGGGGGGTTGCCCCCCCCCCCCCCCCCCCCCCCCCCACCCCTGTGATGATCCGTCAGATCATCCTGCGCAGAGGGTCAGATTGACGGTGTCGCCCTTGTGGACGACGGTCGGGGCGTGCGGGGAGACGGCGATGACGGTGCCCGGCTTGCAGCCGGGGGAGGCCGTCTTGATGACCCGGCCGATCTTGAGCTGGGCCTTGTCCACCAGGACGGGCCTGGCCAAGTCGAGCGTGAAGCCCGCCAGTTGGATGGGAATCTCGCCGTACTGCACGGTGGTGCGGTTCTTGTCGGTCGTGGCGGACGTGTGGGCGGCGGGCCGCGAGTCGTGCGAGCCGCCGGAGGTGCCGATGGCCAGGGCGGTGCCGGTGCCGGCCACGACGAGGGCGGTGGCGATACCGGCGATGGCCGTGGCCCGCTTGCGACGGGCCCCGCGCGCGATGGCCGCGGTGTCGAAGTGCGGCGCCTCTGCGCCGTTGACGAAGTCGTTCATGGAGTTCACCAGTTCCTGCTCGAAGGGTGTGTAACCCGTGCAGCCGGAAGGCCGCGAACCGTGTGACGTCATCGTGTTCCTTCCGTGGGCTGCGGCGGCGAAGGGGCGGAGGGCGCGGGGAACCGGCCTCTGAGCTTGTCGATTCCGCGAGTGAGCTGGGACCGTACGGTGCTCAGCGAGATCCCCAGATCGGCTGCGATCTGGGCGTCCGACAGGTCGTGGAAATACCGCAGCACCACGACCGTCCGCATGCGCATCGGCAGACCCTGAAGAGCGCGGACCAACTGGTCCCGGGTGTCCACCTGTCCGTACTGGTCCCCCGGAGCGGCCCTGTCGACGCCGTCCTGATACGGGACCGTACGGCGGAATCTGCGCCATCTGTCGTTGGCCAGATTCACCATGATCCGCCGTACGTACGCGTCCGGGGAGTCCTTGGCGGCGATGGTGCGCCACTTGCGGCACGCCCGTTCCAGAGTCTCCTGGACCAGGTCCTCCGCCGTCTGCCGGTCTCCCGTCAAGACGAGCGCGCCGTGGAACAGTACGGCCGACCGGGCGACGACGAAGGCGTGGAAGTCGTTCTCCACCGGCTCGGGTCCGCTCAGTTCCGTACGCGGTATCCGCTCGGTTGCCAGTTCCAGATCCACACGCTCCTCCCTTCCTGTCACCCCTCCTTGACGTGGAAGCGGCCCCGTCTGCTGCACGGCCCCGGTGTGACCTGGACCACAGATCTGGCCTCGCCGGCCGGGTACGGCCGGTCGCCTACCGCGCGAGCACGGCGGACGCCGCCTGCCGGATCGCCGCCACAGCAGGGCGGGTTCGGGAGGCGGCCGACCAGGCCAGGGCGGAGGTGCAGGGTGCCACGTCGCTCAGATCGACGTACGCGACCCCGGGACGGGGGAAGAAGCCGCGGGCCGCCGCGGGGAGAAACGCCACGGCGGTACCGGCCGAAACGGTGTGGAGCAGCGCTTCCAGGTCGGCCGCGACCGGGCCGTACCGGACGGGCGAACCGTCCGGGCGCGGATCGGTCACCCAGAAGTCCCACCACGGGCGCGGTACTTCGGGAGGTACGTCCACCACCGGCCGACCCGCGAGATCGGCGAGCGCTACCGAGGCGCGGGCCGCGAGCGGGTCGTCGGCGGGCAGGCAGACGACCCGCGCCTCGCTGGCCATGTGGAGCGATTGAACCCCCGGCGGGACCGGCGGGCGCGAGAAGACCACGTCGACCTCGCCGTCGATCAACCGGGTCATGTGGTCGACGAAGTTGAGGTTGCGGATCTCCACGCTGATCCGCGGGTAACGGCGGCGGAGTTCGTCAAGGACGGCCCGGGCATGCGGCATTGACGTCTCGGCGCCGATCGCCCCCACCACCAGTTGTCCCGACGGCCCCCTGGCGTGTTCCCGCGCGGCCTCCCGCAGACGGTCCATCTCCCGTACCACGGACTCCGCTTGGGGAAGCAGCGCCAGACAGCCCTCGGTCGCCTCCACCTTCCGGCTGCCGCGCTCGAACAGCGGGAAACCGAGCCGCTCCTCCAGAGCCCGCACCTGTCTGCTGAGAGCCGGCTGCGACATGAACAGCCGCGCCGCCGCTCGCCCGAAATGCAACTCCTGCGCGATGACGAGCAGGAGCCGTAACTGGTGGACAGTGGGTTCGGGCCGACCCGGCCTGCTCGCCCTGCCGGTACCGTCCTCGGCTTCGGTCATAACCGTCAGTTTATGGATCAGGCCCTGAGTGTCATCGCCCCGTCCTGGAATTCCCGAATGGCCCTTGAAACGATTGGGTCACGCGGGGCGCATGGTGCGCCTCGGGGAGGGGACACGATGAAATTGCGTGGGCGCTCGGAGGCACGTGTCGGAAGGCGGCGGATCCGGGCGGGCCGGTTGGCGCAGGCGGCTGGTGTCGCCGTCGTCGCCACCGCCGCGGCTGTCGTGGCGGCGGGACCCGCGAGCGCCGGTACCGGCGCCATTTACACCACGGACGGCAATCCGGGCGGGGAGGCGTATTACACCGGCGCGGGCGACACCCTCCTTGCCTGTGACATCCAGGCGGACGGCTATCGCGCCTTCGCGGAGATGATCTGGATCGGTTCGGGAAAGAGCAATGTCGTGACGGTCGAGGACGCCGACGGCGCCAATGGAAATTGCGCGCAGAACGACTCGGCGAACATCCCCAGCGGAACCGCCATCAGTATCACCGTCTGCCTGAAGGACGGCGCGAACGGCGCGCGCAAGTGGTGCGCCACCGAGCACGGGAACGCCAACTGACCCGGCCTGACGGCACCGACCGATCACGGCCGTCTCGGTCTGAACCGGTGTACGTGTGACCGCGGTTGGACGTCAGCGGCGCAGGGGGGTGCTGACGTCCAACCGCCGCACGTGTGGGTCCTACGTGGTGGGGGTGTCGGCGTCGAGGGTGTTGGTGTGGCGTTCGGTGAGGGGGCCGACGCGGAGGTCCTCGCGCATGAGTTTGCGCATGTCGGCGGCGGCTTTGCCGCGTGCTTCCCAGCGGGCCCGGTCTTCGGTGCTGCCGAGGGCGGTGCCGGCGGCGTAGCCGTCGCAGATGCGGCGCAGGCAGTGGAAGACGTTGTTGGAGGCTTTGACGACGGGTTCGGGTGCGATGAGCCACATGCGTTCCGAGGCGGTGGCGATGCCTGACTCCCGGAAGGCTTCGCGCAGCGCGAACGCCCGTGCGTCGTCGGAGGAGTGGTCCCGTCCGGCCAGGGCCCGCAGGGTCTCGCCGAGCACTTTCACGGTGCTGGTGTACTGCGTGTAGATGTCCAGCCGCAGCCGGAGGGCTTCTTTGTCGTCCTCGCGCTTCCAGCGGTTCCGGTCGGCTATGAGGGTGGCGACGATGCCGATCGCGGCGCCGGCCAGGGTGGAGAGCAGTGGCAACCAGTCCATGCGGGCCACCTTGGGCCATCGCGTGACGGCGGCGCCAGAGGACGCCGGGAACGGACCCGCCGGCCGTCCGTATCGCGCCGCCCGTCCGTATCGCGCCTGCCGTACGGGGAGTTGACGGCCCGTCACTCCACAGTGGCCGCCGCCGTGTGGAAGGCGTGGCGGACGGCGGTGATGCCGTCGGCGGTGCGGGAGGGGTGGACGCGGTTGGTGAGGAGGACGGCGTAGCGGGCGGTGGCGGGGTCGATCCAGAGGCTGGTGCCGGTGAAGCCGGTGTGGCCGAAGGAGTCGGGGCCGGGGGAGGGGCCTACGGGGGAGCCGACCGGGTCCTGGCCCTGCCAGGCGAGGCCGCGGCGCAGGGCGAGGTGGTCGGTGTGGGGGGCCGTCATCTCGGCGAAGGTCTCGGGGCGCAGCAGTTCGCGCGCGCCGCCCGCGAGCGACCGGCCGAGCCGTTCCACGTCCGCGAGAGGGGCGAACAGCCCGGCGTGGCCGCCGACTCCGCCCATGACCACGGCGTTCTCGTCGTGCACCTCGCCCGCCACCACGCGTCCGCGCCAGGGGCAGTCCTCGGTGGCGACGGCCCGCGCGCGGCCCGCCTCGTCCGGGTTGAAGCCGGTGTCCTTCAACCCGAGCGGCGCGCAGACCAGTTGGTCCACGAGTGCGTCCAGCGGTTCGCCCGCCGCGCTCTCGGCGATGAGGCCGAGCAGGATGAAGCCCTGGGAGGAGTACTCGACCCGGGTGTCGGGCGCCGAGCGCGGCGGCAGGAGGCGCAGCGCCTCCAACAGGGCCTCGCGCGTGGGGTGTTCGCGGTAGAGCTGGACCTGGCCCGGCAACCCCGAGGTGTGCGTGAGCAGGTGCCGTACGGTGAGGTCGGCCTTGTCGCCGCCCCGGTAGGCCGGAAGATACCGTCCGACGGTGCCCGCGAGGTCCAGCGCCCCGCGGTCGACCAGGGCCATCACGGCGAGGCCGACGACGGGTTTCGTCACCGACGCCAGGTCCCACAATTCGTCGCCGGTGAGCGCGGGTCCGTCCCAGGCGCGGGTGCCGGTCCAGCCGCGGTCCAGCGGACCCGCCGCCGTACCGACGGACCAGGCGGCGCCCGAGTACGCGCGGCGCGTACGCCCGGCGGCGACGATCTCCCCGAGCGCGCTCCTGACCCCCACCCCGACGCCAGCCCCGGCCTCGACGTCAGCCCCGCCCCCGGCTCCGGCGTCAGCGCCGCCCCCGAACCCGGCCCCGAACTCGTCCCCGACCCCGCTCACGCCAGCTCACCCGCCTCGGTGTCCACCACAAGAAACGGCGTCGCGGGCACGCTGCCCAAGATGCCTCCCGCCGCGCCGACCGGGCCCCTGCCCGACACACCGCCCGAGCCGCCCACGCGCCCCGGGCCGCCCACACCGCCCAGCCCCCCCGACACCGTCCGCGCCGCCGCCCGCACCATCGGACCGAACATCTCCGCACTCCGCTCGTCCAGCGTGAAGGTCAGGCCGCGCACGCCGATCGCGCCCACCACCCGCCCCTCGCCGTCGAGGACCGGCGCGGCCACCGACCGTACGTCCGGCTCGTCGTACTCGTCGTCCACGGCGTAACCGGTGCTCGCCGCGTCCCGCAGCAGCGCGCGCAGCTCCGCGGCCTCGGTGAGGGTGCGCGGGGTGCGCGCGGCCAGCGGCCCGGCGTCCAGCAGTGCCGCCGTCTCGTGCGGCGGCAGCGCGGAGAGCATCGCGAGCCCCACCCCGCTGCTGTGCAGCGGGACCCGGCCGCCCGGCCGCCCGCTCATCCGGTACTCGCTGGCGGGCTCGGACTCCGCCAGCAGGACGGCCTCGTCGCCGTGGCGTACGGCGTACTGCGCGAGCAGTCCGGTGCGCCGCCGCAGGTCGGCCAGGACCGGGCGGGCGAGCGCGAGGTCGCGGCTGTCGTGCAGCGCGGCGGCGGCGAGCCCCAGCAGGCGGGGTCCGGCGCGGTAGCTGCCGCCCTCGGCGGGCTGGGCGAAGCCGTACTCGGCCAGCGTTCTCAGATGGCGGTGGACGGTCGGTTTGGTCAGTCCTGTGCGTCGTGCGAGATCGCCCAACCGGTGCGGGCCACCGGTCTGTACGAGCGCTTCGAGCACCTCCATCGCCTTGTCGACGGGACCCTTCGCGGGCTCTTGCTCGCTGGCTCGGGTGTTGACCGCTTTCGACATGTCGCTTAGCTTAACCCAACCGCATTCCATCTGCCGGAACGGATGTGTTGTTCAATGGAACGAATACGTCAAGGGCGGGCCGTGGACCGCAGCCGTCCGCGCCGCCGCGACGTCCTGCGCCTCGGCGGCCTGCTCGTGCCGGCCATCGCCGCGCCCGGGCTGCTGACGGGATGCGGCGCCAACCCGGCGAGCGGCGCGGGCAACGTCCTGCGGGTCTCGCAGCCGGGGGACCCGGTGACCATGGACCCGCAGAAGCAGGGCGACATGGTCTCGATGAACGCCCTGATCAACATGTTCGACACCCTCACCACCCGCGGGCAGGACAACACCCTCCACCCGCGGCTCGCGCTGACGTGGACGGCGCGCGACGAGCGCACCTGGCGGTTCACGCTCCGCCCCGGCGTGACGTTCCACAACGGCGAGGTGTGCGACGCGGCGGCGGTCAAGTTCTCCATCGAGCGGCTGCTCGACCCCAAGACCAAGTCACCGATCGTCGAACTGCGGTACGTGAAGAGCGTCTCGGTGGTCGACCCGCTCACCATCGACGTCCACACCACGCTGCACGACCCGATCCTGCCCGACAAACTCTCCCTGTTCGGCGGCGTCGTCGTGCCGCCGCGCTACCTCGCGGAGGTCGGCGACCGGGGCTTCGCGGCCCACCCCGTCGGCACCGGGCCCTTCACGTTCGTCAGTTGGCAGCGCGACCACGAACTGCGCATGCGGGCCTACCCGAAGCACTGGTCAGGCCGCCCGCACGTGGACGAACTGGTCTTCCGCCCGGCGCCCAACGCCTCGTCCTCGCTCGCCGCACTCCAGAGCGGCGGCGTCGACCTCGTCGCCGGACTCACCCCCGACGCCGCGCAGCAGCTCGACGGCTACCCCGGCGTCACCCTGGACGCCTACACCGGCATCCGCACCTCGTACCTGTCCCTGAACACCCTGGAGAAGGGGCCGCTCAGCGACCGGCGGGTGCGCCAGGCCCTCAACCACGCCATCGACGTACCCCTGTTGATCAAGGCGGTGCTCGGCGGCAAGGCGCGCGAGGTGCCCGCGATGATCCCGCACGGCGCCTTCGGCTTCGACCCCTCGGTCAAGCCGTTCACCCGCTCGGTGGAGACCGCCCGCGCGCTGCTCGCCGACGCCGGATACCCGCACGGCTTCAGCACCACGCTCACCGCCTCCAACAACGACTCCAACGTCGCCGAGGCGCTGTCCGGACTCCTCTCCAAGGCCGGTGTACGCGCCAAGGTCAGCCTTCTCGACCCCGGCACGTACGCCAGCCGGCTCACCTCCACCAACCACTCGGCGCTCGGCCCGATGTACCTGGCCGCCAGCACCATCTGGACGCTGGACGGCGAGAGCATGATCCAGTCGAACGTCCGCAGCGACCGCAGGCAGAGCCGGTGGCACTCGAAGGAGGCGGACCGCCTCGTCGACATCGAGGAACTCTCCGTCGATCCCGCCAAGCGCACCCAGGCGTTCGCCGACCTGCAACGGCTGATGCAGCAAGAAGCGCCGTTCGTCTTCCTCTACCAGCTCGACAACATCTACGCCCGCAACCGACGGCCGCGTTGGAAGCCGGGCCCCGCAGGCGTCCTCGACATGTCGAGCGCGGAGGTCTCCCGATGACCGACATCTCCCTCCAGCGGCGGCCGTCCGCCGCCGACGGCGAGCCGCGGGAACGCACCCGCGACCGCGCGGGACTGCGGCTGCTGCGCACCGTCCTGCTCAGGCTCGGCACCGCGCTGCTGGTCCTGCTCTGCACGGCGACCGTCTCGTTCTTCCTCGTCCGGCTCTCCGGCGACCCCGTCAAGCTGCTGCTGCCGCCCGACGCGACGGCCCAGCAAGAAGCCGTGCTGCGCGGGTCGTTGGGCCTGGACCGGCCGCTGTTCACCCAGTACCTCGACTTCCTGTGGGGGCTGCCGCGCCTGGACTTCGGCAACTCCCTCTTCTACAACGAGCCGGTACGCACCGTGCTCGCCGACCGGCTGCCCGCCACGCTCCAACTGGCCGCCGCCGCACTGGTGGTGACGCTCGTCGTCGCGGTCCCCGCGGGCATCTTCGCGGCGATGCGCCGCGGCCGGGCCTCCGACCGCACCGTGATGACCGGCGTGCTGCTCGGCCAGTCGACCCCGCCGTTCTGGGTCGGCATCCTGCTGATCCTGGTCTTCGCCGTCGGACTGCACGCGCTGCCCGCCTCCGGCTACGGCACGTTCGCCAACCTCGTGCTGCCCGCGGTCACCCTCGCCGTGTACTCCGTCGCCGTCGTCGCGCGGCTGCTGCGCTCCTCGCTGATCGACGTCCTGTCCTCCGACCACATCCGCACCGCCCGCGCCAAGGGCTTCGGCCCGGTCAAGGTGGTGCTCACCCACGGCCTGCGCAACGCGTCGCTGCCGGTGGTGACCGTGGTCGGCCTGGAGGTCGGCAGCCTGCTGGGCGGCGCGATCCTCACCGAACAGGTCTTCTCCTGGCCCGGCGTCGGACAGCTGACGATCGAGGCCATCTCGCACCGCGACTTCCCGCTCGTCCAGGCCACCGTGCTGTTCTTCGCCGCCACCTTCGTCGTGGTGAACCTGCTCGTCGACCTCTCCTACAGCTTCCTCGACCCGAGGGTGAGGACGTCCCGATGACCGTCACATCACCGGCCGTCGCCGCACCGGCGACGACGGCGGGGCCCGGCCCGCGCGCCGCCGCCCTGCGGACCCTGCTGCGCAACAAGCTCGCCGTCGTCGCGCTCGCCGTACTCACGGTCATGCTGGTCTTCGCGGTCTTCGCACCGCTGATCGCCCCGCACGACCCCAACGCCCAGGACCTGCTGCTCCGGCTGAAGCCGCCCGCCTGGCAGTCCGGGGGCAGCGGCGCCCATCTGCTCGGCACCGACCAGCTCGGCCGCGACATGCTCTCCCGCGTCATCTACGGCACCCGGATCTCGCTGCTGGTCGGCGCGGGCGCGGCGCTGCTCGCCGGAGTGATCGGAACCGCCGTCGGACTCGCCTCCGGCTACTTCGGCGGCTGGCTCGACCGGGTGCTCATGCGGCTCGCCGACGTCCAACTGGCCTTCCCCTCCATCCTGCTGGCCCTGGCCGTCGTCGGTTTCCTCGGCTCCGGGCTCTGGTACGTGATCCTCGTGCTCGGCTTCACCGGCTGGGTCTCGTACGCCCGCGTCGTGCGCTCCGAGGTGATGTCGCTGCGCTCGCGCGACTTCATCACCGAGGCCCGCGCGATCGGTGTCACCGACAGCGCGATCATGCGCCGCCACCTGCTGCCCAACGTGATGGCGCCGCTGGCCACCATCGGCACGCTGCACATCGCGGCGGCCATCGTCGCCGAGGCGTCGCTGAGCTATCTCGGACTCGGCGTGCCCAAGGAGACCGTCACCTGGGGCTCGATGCTCGCCGACGGCCAGCTCTACCTCGGCACCTCCTGGTGGGTCGCGGTGTTCCCGGGCATCGCCCTGATGGTCACCTCGCTCGCCGTCAACATCACCGGCGACGCCCTGCGCGACGTCGCGGACCCGAAGGCGTACCGCCGATGACTACCGACCGCACGAGGCCGACCGACCGCACGGAGCCGGCCGACCCTACGAGGCCGAGCGACCGTACGACACGGGCCGGGGCCGCACCCGCCCGCCCCGAACCCGTACTCGACATCACCGATCTGAGCGTCGACTTCAGGCTCGACAGCTCCACCGTGCACGCCGTCCAGGGCGTCAGCCTCCAGGTCGGCGCGGGCGAAACCCTCGCCGTGGTGGGGGAGTCGGGCAGCGGCAAGACGGCCACCGCGCTGTCCGTGCTCCGCCTCAACCCCGAGCCGCCGTGCGTGTACGCGGGCGGCGAGATCCGCTTCGGGGGACGCGACCTGCTCGCCGTGAGCGAGAAGGAACTCCGCGCGGTCCGCGGCCACGACATCGCCATGATCTTCCAGGACCCGATGACCAGCCTCGACCCGCTCCAGCGGGTCGGCGCCCAGGTCGCCGAAGTGCTCAGGCACCACAGGGGCGTCTCCCGCGCCGAGGCCAAGGAGGCGGCCGTCGCCGCGCTGGACGAGGTCGGCATCCCCGACCCCGAGCGGCGCTACCGGCAGTATCCGCACGAGATGTCCGGCGGCCTGCGCCAGCGCGTGATGATCGCGACGGCGCTGGTCGGACGGCCGCGCGTGCTCATCGCCGACGAGCCGACCACCGCGCTCGACGTGACCGTGCAGCGGCAGATCCTCGACCTGCTCGTCGCACTCCAGGAACAGCACGGCATGGCCGTCGTGCTGATCACCCACGACCTCGGAGTCGTCGCGGAGACGGCCGACCGGGTCGTGGTCATGAACGCGGGCCGGGTCGTGGAGAGCGGGGACGTCATGGACGTCTTCGACCACCCCGCCGAGGACTACACACGGCGGCTGCTGGACGCCACCCCACGATTGGAGTCGGCATGACGCTGCTCGAACTCGACGGACTGCGCAAGGAGTTCGGCGGCAGGCCGGTCCATGTGGCGGTCGACGACGTGTCCTTGACCGTGACCGAGGGCGAAACCCTCGCCCTGGTGGGCGAGTCGGGCTGCGGCAAGACCACCCTGACCCGGCTGCTGCTCCGGCTGATGGAGCCGACCGCCGGAAGCGTCCGGTTCGACGGCCAGGATCTCGCCGCCCTCTCCCCGGCCCAACTGCGGTCCGTACGGCGCCAGATGCAGGTCGTCCTCCAGGACCCGTACTCCAGCATGAACCCGCGCATGCGGATCTCCGATATCGTCGCCGAACCGCTGATCACCCACGATCCGGACGCCCGCGGCAGACGCGGCCGGGCACGTACCCGCGAACGCGTCGGCGAGCTGCTGGAGTCGGTGGGCCTGCCCGCGACGATCCAGGACCGCTACCCGCACGAGTTCTCCGGCGGCCAGCGCCAGCGCGTGTCGATCGCCCGCGCGCTCGCCCTCGAACCGAGGCTCGTGGTGCTCGACGAACCCACCAGCGCGCTCGACGTCTCCGTGCAGGCGCAGGTGCTCGACCTCCTGGCGGAGCTGCAACAGCGCCTCGGCCTCACCTATGTCTTCGTCTCGCACAACCTCGCCGTCGTCCGGCAGGTGGCCGACCGGGTCGCCGTCATGCGGCACGGCAAGCTGGTGGAGGTCGGCGCCGCGGCCGATGTCTTCGGCGATCCGCAGCACCCGTACACCCGGCAGCTGCTGGACGCCGTGCCCGTACCCGACCCGCGCCGCGCCCGCCGTACGCGGTCCCGCCCCCGTACGGAGGCGGTCTAGAGGTGGGGTCCGAAGCGGGACCTGAGGTGCGGCGTGTGGTGCGTCCGAAGGTGGGTTCGGCGACGGGGCCGGGCCTAGAGGCGGGAGAGCACCAGCCCCGCGCCGCCCAGCAGCGCCACATCGTCCACGGCCGCGCCGCTCACCAGTACCTGCGGCAGCTCGGCCCCCGCGGAGGCTCCGGCCGAGGCGACGTCGGAGCGCAGCCGTTCCTCGATCAGCGTCCGGAACCGTTCACCGCCCTCGCGCGCCTCGCCGTGCAGGACGAACAGCCCGGGCGCGAACAAGTGCTGGACGTTGATCAGCCCCAGGGCGACGTTCTCCGCGTACTCCTCGACCGTCCGGCGGGCCGCCTCGTCGTCGCGCTCCACCAGCGCGGCGAGGGTGGCGCCGTCGCCGAGCCCGGCCGCCCGCGCGCGCTCGCGCAGCCAGCGCGTGGTGGCCACCGTCTTCCAGCAGCCGCGCCCGCCGCAGGTGCACGCCTCGCCGCTGGCCGACACCGTCATATGGGCGCCGCTGCGGCCGCCGGCCGGGGCCAGCACCTGGCCGTCGTACAGGATGCCGACGCCCAGCACCTCACCGGTGGACACCGACGCGAACGTACGGCGGCCACGCCCGGCGCCGAACCACCGGTCGCCGAGCACCTGGAGCCTGGCCCGGTGCTCGACCCGTACCGGGGCGCCGGTCAGCGCCGCGAGCCGGGCGGTCACCGGATAGCCGTGCAGCGCCGGTACGTCGTTGACCTCGGTGATCAGACCGGCGCCGGGATCGACGATCCCGGCCGCCGCCACGCCGACCCCGACCGGTTCGTACCCGGCGAAGACCTCGGCGGCCAGCGCGAGCGCCGCGTCGATGTCGGCGGGCAGGGCCGTGGCGGCGTCGTACGACGCCTCGGCCCGGCGCAGCACCGCGCCGGACATCGTCAGCACCGCCGCCCGGACCCGTCCGGGCACCAGTTCGACAGCTCCGAGCGTCCGCGGCGGCCGGGGCGCGACCGTCCCCGGCGCGGGCTCGGGCACCAGCCGCAACGGAGAACCTTCATGGACCATGCGCCGACTCTGCCACGACACGGTTTCCGGGAGGTAGCGCTGTGAGAGATCTGACCCGGCTGACCTGGCGCGAAGTCCGCGGGGCCGGGGCGACCGGAATCGCCCTGCTGCCCATCGGATCGCAGGAGCAGCACGCCGCCCACCTGCCGATGGGCACCGACACGCTCCTCGCCGAGGCCGTCCTCGACGCCGCCGCCGCGCTGCTCGACCGGGACCCGACGCCCTCGGAGCTCGTACGGCTGCCCGCCCTCCCGTTCGGCCACAGCCCGCACCACCTGTTCGCCGCCGCCGTCTCGCTGTCCGCCGCCACGCTCGGCGCCGTACTCGACGACGTCCTGGACTCCCTGGTGACCAGCGGTTACCGGCGGATCATGGTCGTCAACGGGCACGGCGGCAACGACGAGATCATGCGGCTGGCCGTGAAGCGCTTCGCGCTGCGCGCCGACGTCACCGTCGCGGCCTGCTCGTACTGGACGGTCACGTCCGGTGACGGCGAGCCCGACGGGGGCAGGCCCGAGGTGACTCCGGGGCACGCGGGCTGGTTCGAGACCTCCCTGATGCTCGCCGCCCACCCGGAGCTCGTCCGTACCCCGGTCGCCGCCCGCGCCCCGGTCGATCCGCCGCCGCTCTTCGACAACCCGCCGTATCCGGGCCTGACCGTGGAGCGCCACGGCGAGTGGGCGCGGGTCGGCGGATCGACCGACGACGCCTCCGGCGCGGACGCGGGGGCCGGGCGCCGGCTGCTGGCCGACCGGGCGGTGGGGCTCGCGCGGGCGATCAGGGCTTTTGACGAGGCGACGGCGGGGGTTTTTGACGAGGCGACCGCGGGGGCTTTTGACGCGGCGACCGCGGGGCCTTTTGACGCGGTCACCGTACCTAGGGCCGACGCGGCCACCGCTGTCCCCGACGCGGCCACCATCCGAGCTGAGGAGAAGAATGAAGATCACTGACGTCGACGTATGGGTGGTCAATCTGCCCCTGCTCAACCCGTTCACCAGCTCCTTCGAGACCAAGACCGGGGAGACCAGGACGGTCGTGCGGATCCGCACCGACGACGGTGTCGAGGGCTGGGGCGAGACGATGTGGGGCCGGCCCGTCGCGGCGATCGTCCGGGCGATGGCCGACGATCTGATCGGCACCAGCCCGTTCGCCCTGGAGAGCTTCCACCGCAAGCAGCACATGGTGCCCTTCTTCCACGGCTACCTCGGGTACGCGGCGATCGCCGCCCTCGACGTGGCCTGCTGGGACGCCATGGGCCAGGCCACCGGCCAGTCGCTCACCGACCTGCTGGGCGGTCCCGTACGCGACGAGGTGCCGATCACCGCCCTGGTGACCCGCGCCGACGCGCCCGGCGCGAGCCCCGCCGCCCTGCCGGGACAGCTCGCCGAGCACGCGACGCGGGTGGTCGAGGAGGGCGGCTTCAGCGCCGTCAAACTCAAGGGCACCACCGATGTCGCGGGCGACGTGGCCATCCTGCGGGCGCTGCGCACCGCCCTGCCCGGCATCAATCTGCGGGTGGACCCGAACGCGGCCTGGTCCGTACCGGACTCGGTACGCGCCGGGATCGCCCTCGAGGAGCTGGACCTCGAATACCTGGAGGACCCCTGCGTCGGCATCGAGGGCATGAGCCAGGTGAAGGCGAAGGTCCGGATACCGCTGTGCACCAACATGTGCGTCGTACGGTTCGAGGACTTCGCCCCCGCGATGCGGCTCAACGCGGTCGACGTCATCCACGGCGACGTCTACAAGTGGGGCGGTATCGCCGCCACCAAGGCGCTCGCCGCCCACTGCGAGACGTTCGGGCTCGGCATGAACCTGCACAGCGGCGGTGAGCTGGGCATCGCCACGGCCGCGCATCTCGCGGTCGTCTCCAGCACCCCCGTGCTCTCCCGCGCGATCGACAGCATGTACTACCTGCACGCCGATGACATCATCGAGCCGCTGCACCTCGCGGACGGCCGTCTGCGAGTACCCACAGGGCCCGGCCTGGGAGTCAGCGTGGACGAGGACAAGCTGCGCCACTTCGCCGAGGCCAACGAGCGGGACGGGGATCTGACCGGATGACCAAGGAAGCGGTACGCACCGCCCACGCGCCCCAGCCCGCGGGCGCCTACAGCCAGGGCGTCGTCGCCGGCGGCTTCCTCTACACGGCCGGCTTCGGCCCCAAGGACCCCCTCACCGGCGAGGTCCCCGAACTCGTCGGCGACCAGACCCGCCAGGTCCTCCGCAACCTCACCGCCGTCCTCGCCGAGCGCGGCCTCACCCTCGACGACGTCGTCAAGGTCACGGTCCACCTCCAGCACCTCCACCGCGACTTCGCCGCCTTCGACGCCGCCTACCGCCCCTTCTTCACCGCCCCCTACCCCGTCCGCACCACCGTCGGCTCCGACCTCATGAACATCCTCGTGGAAATCGACGTCGTCGCCCTCCTCCCGACCGCCTGAGCCGCCCGCTCCGACGGTTCTCCGCGGTCCGTCGCGGCCGATACGGGGATCCCTCCCCCGGCCGCGGCGGAACCGTCCGGGGCGCCGGCGGCCGAAGCCGTACGCGTCGCGCTGAGCGGTGGTCCGCGTGAAGAGCGACGCGGGGGTTCGACTCCCCACCGGACAGCGCAGCTCAGCACCGCGTACGGGTACCGGCGTACGTCGCCCAGCACGGACCGGCACGGCGCTCGGTCGGCGGGCGGGGGCCGCCACCGGATGGCTCTTACTTCCGGCGCCTCAGCAGCCTTTCCAGGTCTTCCGCCGCCTCGGGCAGCCCAGCGTCCGCGGCTTTCCTGAGCCAGCTCTCGGCCTGAGCGAGATCCCCGGTGTGCCATGAGCTGACTCCCAGCTCGTGCATGGTGGCGGGATCCCCGGATTCGGCGGCCTTGCGCCGCCATATTCCCGCCTCAACGCGATTCCCGTCCCGTTCGAGCAACCGCCCAAGTTCCCTCATCGCGTCGGGTCGCCCGGCGCGCGCCGCCTCGCGGTACCACTGAACGGCACCGTCGCTGTCACCGAGCCGCTCGAGTCGGGTGGCCTCGTTGACCATCGCGGCCGGATCGGAGATGCCCGAGTGTGCCCGGTTCCTGGCCAGTGCGAGACGGCCGACCGTATGGGTGTTGCGCAGCTCGGGCCGCGGATGCCCCTTGCTGGGCAGAACCCTGGCGAGGTGCTCGTGAATGGCCTGCAGAGTGAGGAATTCTGCGGCGTCGGTGGTCCCGTGCCTCATGAGATCCAGCAACTCGCCGGTGTATGCGGTGTGGCGTGCGCCGACAGGAGCGTTGGAAGGGCGATTCGCCGGCGAGGACGTCAGGGTGCAGGTGCCGGCCACCTCCAGGTGGCCCGCCACTACGGAGCTGGTCGTGGCCATCGCGCCAATGGCCAGGCCGGAGAAGCAGCAGTCGAGAATGAGGACTCTGTTGTTCGCCCGCGCGTTCGCCAGCGTACGGCGTATCAGAGTGAACGGTATTCCCGTCCACGCGACCAGATCCGGTTCGCTGGAGGTTCCGGGCAGGGACAGATACAGCTCGCCGTCCGGGCCGATGAGGCCGTGACCGGCGTAGTAAACGAGCAGGAGGTCCTCGGCCTCATCGGCGGCGGCGGCCAATCGGGCTCCGATGGATGGTGCGTCAGCGAGCCCGGCGGTCGGCTCCGCTTTGCCGCGCCGTGCGCAGTGCTTGTCCGGGAGGGCTGTCCCCCACGGGCTGGTGAGCACCTCGGCCAGGTCGTCGATGTTGTGTGTCACGGCGGGCAGGTCCGTCAGCGCGGGATCGGTGAACGTGTCGAAACCCAGTAGCACCGCTCGGGACCGCAGCGGGTCGGGCAGGCGCATTCACCGCTCCAGGACGCGTCGGAGCAAGGGTTCCAGATCCGCCGCCGGCACGTCGCGCAAGGAGATCTTGACGTTCCGCCCGCTGGGGCCGGTCACCTCGATGTCCGCCGAGGGCCGGCGATGCCTGATCCACACGGACACCGACGCCGCCAGGACAGTCCCGGCTCCCTGAGCGCCGAGGGCCACGATCAGGACTTCGGAGATCCCGCCCATGTGGCCGGGGCTCGGCTCGGGCGGCTCGATGGCGGAGCAGCCGCGGAGCCCGTCCTCGCGCGACAGCCAGTCGGCCAGCCCTGTCAGATCCGCCCGGGCCGTTTCACCGGTCAGCCGTATGTACGCCTGCATCGCTCTCCCCTTCAGGGAGTCCCCTGTTGAGGACTTTCGCGGTTCAATTCCCGGGCCCGTGCTGTGCTTCCAGTACGGCCTTGAGATCTGTCACGGCATTGGGCACTCCGGCGTCGACCGCTTTTCTGCACCACCGCTCCCCGGCGGCCACGTCCCCCTGCGTGGCCAGGAGAATACCGAGCATCGCCATACAACTGCCGTTGCTGACGGCGGATCCCCGGCGGAGCCACATTTCAGCATCCTCCAACTCGCCTCGATTCATGCGCAGGTTGGCCACGAGGTACATGCCGAATTCGTTACCGGCCTGGGCGGCTCGCTCGTACCACCGATCGGCCTCGTCCACGTCGCCCTGCTGCCTCGCCAGCGACCCCGCCTTGACCATGGCCAAGGTGTTCCCGGTGGCAGCGGACTTCCGGTACCAGAAAAGCGCGTCGGCCGTGGCACCGCGCTTTTCGAGCAGATAGGCCAGCCGTGGCATCGAATCGTCGATCCTGGCTTCGCTCGCCTCCCTGTACCACTGTTCCGCCTCGGCCACGTCGCCTCGCTGTTCCAGCAGGGTGCCCAGGAAGTGCATCGCCGTCGGCACTCCCTCCTCTGCCGCGTGCCGGAACCACGGTTCCGCCTCGGCCGGCCGCTGCTGCTCCGCCAGCAGCGACGCCAGCATCAGCGCCGAGCGGAGGTGACCGGTCTCAGCCCCTCGCCGGTACCACTCCTCGGCCTCGACGAGCCGTTCCTGCTGATCGAACACGTTCCCGAGGCTGAGCATCGCGGGGACGTGTCCCTCGCCGGCGGCCCACCGCAGGAACTTCTCGGCCTCGGCCAACTCACCGCGCTCACACAGCAGCGAGGCGAGCAGGGTGAGCAGATCGGCCATGAGCGTGCGCCCCTGCTTCTCGGGCAGGTCGTCCGCCTTCGCCAAAGCCCCGGCGCCTTCCCGCAGAAGCCGCTCCGCCTCCGCCGAGTCACCGCTCTGTACCGCGATGCGCGCGAGATCCCTCATCGCGTCGCACCGCGCCAGAACCTGGCCCGCGTCGTCAGAACCCGCCGCTCTGCGCAGCCACTCTCGCGCGTCGTCGAGACGGCCGCTCTGCTCCAGCAGCAGTCCACCGCGCCACATGGAGAAGACGTCACCACGATCCGCCCCCTTGCGGTACCAGTCCTGGGCGTCCGCGAGTTCACCGCGCTGCTCCAGCGCGGATCCCACGTTGCCCATCGCGGGCACGTTCCCCGCGTCAGCGGCCTGACGGCTCCAACGCTCCGCTTCCGCGGACTCCCCGCGCTCCTGGAGGATCCCTCCCAAGCGGAACATGCCCTCTGCATGCCCGGCTTCGGCTGCTCGCCGAAACCACCGCTCGGCTTCTGAGCGGTTCTCCCGCTTCTGGAACAGCCAGCCCAACTGGATCATCGCGTCCGGGTCGCCGCCCTCTGCGGCTTCGTCGTACTGCTGTTCCGCCTGCTCTTCCATCGGGTCCCGTTCGTCGCGGCGGCTCAAAGGCGGCCTTTGGCGAGATCGTCCAGCATGCTCTCCTTCACGGGTGCCGGGCCGATGCGCTCGATCAGGCGCTTCGCGGTGCGCTTGTCCGTCGTCGCCAGCGTCCTCGCCATGTTGGCGAACGCGCCGTCCCGTTCGTGATCCGTCCTGATGGTCAGCGCGATGCGCTCGGCTTCAGGGGCGTTGACGGCGACCAACTGCTCGGCCAGTACGCGGACAGAGAAGTCCCGACCGTTCTGCACGATGTGGTCTTCGTAGGTGACGGAGTTCGCGATGCGTTCGGCCTCGGCGATGTCGCCCGGACCGATGGCCACCTGAACGGCCAAGTCGGTCAGGGCGGCTGCTCTCTGCCGCGCATTCGGGACGGCGCGGGCCATTCGCTCGGCCTGACGTATTTCTTCTCTGAGGCGGCGTCCCACCATGGCTTCCCCCTGAGGCCCGGGTGACTGCGTTGCTTTTGATGACAGCACGTCAGGTGCGAGGCCGCAAGGGGCGGTGAAGACCTCCACCGGCTCACGGCCGTGACCCTGCACCGGTCATCCGGCCTCGTGCGGTGCTGCTGCACGCGGCGACCAGGTCGCGCATCGTCGGTCGCGGTAGTGATCCGCTCTCGCTGCTCGTCGGTGGGCGGACCAGCCAGGTGGCGCCGTCGCGGATACCGATGACCGGGTGGCGCAGCTCGTTCGAACCGATCGTGTTGCCGCGCGTGCCGGTGGGGGGCAACTCCCTCATGGTGCGTCCTCCGTGGTGTCGTGGTGCGGTTCGTGCGCTTGCCGTCACCGCCGCCGCGCGGGTCGGCGATCGGGCTGAACTGCACTGCCGCCAGGCGTAGTTGGTCGTCCCCGCCGTTACCGCTTGCGTCACGGTCGGCGAGGACGGCGACGCGGGAGTCGCCCCCGGCGCGTTGGCCGCGGTGCGCGCAGTCGTGGCGGGCGTGGCCGATTCCGATCACGGTGTCCCCGTGGACGCGGATGGAGTCGAGCGTCCAGCCGAACGCGTACGTCACGAGGTCGCCGCCGCCGTAGCGATCGAGCAACTGCCCGCGGTCGAGGACGAATCCGAACGGTCCCGACCGTGGTGAGGTCATCGGTGACGAGCGCGGCCAAGGCGTCGGCGTCGCCGGTACGTTCGGCGTCGGCCCAGCGGTCGGTGAGTTCGGTGAGTTCGGTGAGTTCGGTGAGCGACGCGGCGGGGTCGCCCGTTGCGGTCGTCATGACACTCTTCTTCGTACGGGTGCGGGTACGGGCGTGGGCGCGGGCGCGGCGTCGACGGGTCGGTGACGGACGCCGTCAGAGCCAGTACGTGTCGTGACGGCGCATGAACTCGTCGCGCTCCGCGTCGCCCATCGGGTCCTCGGCCAGGGTGGCCAGCCGCTCGGAGTACTCCTCGCGCGGAGCGCCCGCTGAGAACAGCAGCAGCATCGAGGCGGCCTCGCCGGAGTCGTTGCGGAAGCCGTGGACGCCGCCGGGCGGGATTAGGATCTCTAAGCGTTGGATATCAAACGATTAGGTCAGCAAGGATCCGTTGTAGACTCGCGGCCATGCCAGCGCCGCAGGGCCCGCCGTTCGGGATGCATCTCACCCGGGTGGCGAAGGTCGTCTCAGGACAGTTCGACGCGGCGCTCACCGCTGCCGGTGGGTCGCTGCCGGTGTGGCTGATCCTGATGTCGCTGGAGACGACACGGTTCGGCAACCAGCGCGGTCTCGCCGCCGCCATCGGCATCCACGGCGCGACCCTGACCCACCACCTCAACGCGATGGAACGCGACGGCCTCCTCACCCGTCGACGTGCCGACGACAACCGCCGCGTCCACGTCGTCGAACTCACCGAGACCGGCCACGCGCTCTTCCTCCAACTCCGCGACGCCGCCGTCGACTTCGACCGCCGCCTCCACCTCGGCTTCACCCCCGCCGAACTCGCCGCCGTCTCCGCGGCCCTCGACCGCCTCGCCTCGAACGTCACCGACTGACCACCCGCCGCGCGGTTCCGCTGCCCCCCGCCGCCATGACGGGCCGACGCCGTATTGCCCGGTGAGAGCGATGGCGGAGGACACGAGATCCGAACTCGTGGAGGCCTCTACCCGAGATCCGGTACGGCGCTGGCGTGGGCGGCCAGGACGCGCCAGGTGCCGTCAACGTGGATCCAGGTGCGGGTGTAGCGAAGGCGCGCCTTGAACGGATGTCCGCCGGCGGTGCCTTCAAGCCCGGCCAGTACGCGGGTGATCCCGGTGGAGTCCACCACGGTCACGTCCAGGTCCTGCTGCTCGAAGACCTCGACGGCCAAGGTCCCGGACCTGTGCGCCCCCAGGTCCTCCTCCTTCGTCACGGTGCTGCCGTCCGGCCCCGTGTAGACGACCCGGTCGTCCAGGAGCACGTCCAATGCCCGCGCATCACCTGATCGAACCGCGGCCTGCAACCTCTGCTCGGCATCGTGAAGAGCGGCTTCAAGAGCCACCTGATCCATCCCCATCCCCATCCCCATCCTCCTCGCCCTGCCGACCTGTGAATCCTCGGCCGATCGCGACGGTACCCACCTCGCCGGATTCAGCGGTCCCAGCATCGAGGGGCTGGCGGAGACTGCTGGAACGGTCACCGCCGCCGTACGAGATCCGCCCCAGCCTGATCCCGGTCGATTCCCGTCGTGGCCGGCGAGCCTTCTGGAGAATATGGCTTTCGAACCGGTGAGGGGTTGCCTTCAACACGCTCTCCGACGTTCTGCTTTGGTGTGCGCCGGGGCGTGGATGGTCTGAGCTGGGCCGGGGTGGTGGCTCCAGGGCTTGCTGGACGCTCGTGGACGGGGGCGAACGCCCCCGACCTGCAACCTTCGGGGGTGCGGGCGCTGGCCCTGTCAAGCCGGTGTGTCGTGTGGTGGGCTGGGTTCAGCAATCTGGGTCTGGGGGAGGTGTGGGTCTCATCCCTGCTGCTTCTGCCAGCTGCGCTCGTGGGTTGGCCGTCTGGAAGTTGGTGCGGCCAAGGCGGCCAGGTTCGCGTAGCCGGGCCCCTCGTGGTGGCCGTAGGCTGGGCGACTGCGTGTCGGCCCGGGGCGGCAATACGTGTTTTGCGGCTTTCTCTGAAGTTGGTTCTGTGCGGCCTGCGTCCACGCAATGACTGCAGGTCAGGCAGCCTGTTCCCCGCGCGAGCGGGGATGGACCCCGATCTGGAGTTTCCGCCAGGCAAAGGCGACGCTGCTCCCGCGCTCGCGGGAATGGGCCCGCCACCTCCCTGCACAGCGCGGTGATCAAATACCGCTCCCCGCGCCCGCGGGGATGAGCAGCCGGATCTCCGGCGTGCCGTTGACCAGCGTCAACTCCTCGTTGTGCGCGGTGGAGCCCTGCATCGGCACGAAGCCGCAGATCTTCGCGGACTCGCTCTCCAGGTGGTCGCCGACGCGGGTGAAGGCAATGGAACGGGTCAGGCCGCGCATCCGCAGCGGCACCACCAGGCGGCCGTCGGGCTTGAGTTGGTCGATCCACGTCGGCGGGACGTCCCAGGCGTCGACGGTCACCATCAGGACGTCGACCTTCCCCAGGCCGGGAGAGGGCTGGGCGGCGTCGGCCGTGACGACGGTGACCCGGCTGTAGCCGTGCGCGTCCAGCGGCAGGCGGGCCCGGTCGGTCACGACGGGTTCGATGTCCACCGTGGTGACCTGGCCGTCGGCACCGCCGCGTACGGCTCGTACGCCTTCCTCACGCTCACCTCGGGGGTGAACGCGTGCCGGGAGACGGCACGCATCACGGCCTCGACCTCGGGAGTGGTGATCCACCCCTCCGCACAGAGGGTGTCCGTGACGAAGCCGGACCCCGGCTCCGCGCGATGCTCCACACGCGAGAGGCATGGGCATTGGCCGCGCTGGGCAGGACAGCGGCGTTCAACCGCGCTACGGAGCAAGCTCGGCACGTGCTTGCAGCCGCCGGTCTCGACGAGCCGTACTGGATCGGCTACTTCGATCAAGCGGAACTCGCCGGCGTCATCTCGCCCGGCGCGACCCTCGGCTCCACGCCGGGCATGCCGAGGAACAGATCCGCACCGCACTCACCCGTCGAGGACCGGAGGCCGGGAGATCACACGCGTTGGACCGCCTCGGCCTGGCCGAGGTCTATTTCCTCTCCGGCGACCTCACTGCAGCCGTTGCCGAGACCCAGCAGCCTGCGACGTCGCCGAGCGCGTCCACTCCGGACGCGTGCGAGAGGGCATGGCGGAGCTGTGCGCCTACACGGTGGGTCACGGTACTTCGGCACCCGTACGAGAAGCGCGCGCTAGGCTCCGCGAGCAACTCGCCGACTGACAAGGAACGCTGTGACCATCCTCGCCGTGACCGGCCACATGGACCTCACCGATGCTTCTGTCCCCCTGGTTCGCGCAGCCCTCGGCGAGTTGATGAGTGACGTGGCGGACGGTGAACTGGTCGGCGTCTCCTGCATCGCCGCCGGGGCGGACTCCTTGTTCGCCGAAGCCGTCCTCGACGCCGGCGGAAGCCTCGTCGCCGTGATCCCTTCCCGCGACTACCGCGAGACGAAGGTCAAGGATGCGCACGCCGCCCAATTCGACCGGCTTTTGGCTGCCGCCACCGAGGCAGTGGTGATGGACCACGCCACCGCCGGTCGCGACGCGTACGAAGCCGCCAACAGCGAATTGCTGCGCCGGGCCGACCGTCTTGTCGCCGTCTGGAACGGCATGCCGCCCGGCACCGAAGGCGGCGGCACCGCCGACGTCGTCGAAGAGGCCCGCGCCCTCGGCATCCCCGTCACCGTCATCTGGCCGACGGGAGCCGCACGGCGTATCGCGTGACCTCAACGCGTCCCTACTGTCGCTCCCAGCACGCGAGTTGCGAGTGGCGGTGCTACTCGGTCTGCCACCAGCCTTGTCCCGTATGCCAGTCAGTCGCCCAGGTCAGGAAGTCGCCTGCTTGCTGATCCTGAGGTGCATCGGCGTAGGGCGCGGCGCATCCGTCTCTGAGCCACCAGACCTGGCCGCGTTGCGGCCCGGCCACCACCAGGGTCCAGTACGCCCCTGGTCTTCCTTTGCCCAGCAGCGCCGAGCCGTGCAGGTAGGTCTCGTGGAGCAGCGGCGAGTGGAGGGTGTCGTCGGAGTAGTCGTACTCCCACTGCCACTCCTTGGCGAGGGGGAAGGCGATGCCGGGCACCCGTGCGGCGGCGCCGTCGAACGACTCGGGGCTCATCCAGCAGTCCGCCTCCCAGACGAACCAGCTGCCACCGGTCTCAGACGACCAGCCTGCGGGGCACTTACCCCCACCCGGCGCACCGTCAACCGAGCCCTCGCCCAGGCACGTACCCCCGTCGAACGCGGCATCGCACGGCTAAAGTCCCCTTCCGCTACAAAGCTCAGCGTTACCTCAACGCTGTTAAGCCCGCAGATCCGCGGGTGGTGAAATGTGATTGTCCCAAGGCGCCTTGGGAGAAATCCCGCGGATCCAGCAGATTCGCGTGAGGCAACGACTCTGAGCCCAGGGAGGAATTCAGTGGAAGGTTCTAGCGCAGTCGAACGGACCGAGGGGTCGGCTCCCAGACCTCGAACGCGGCGCGCGCCACGTGGGCGGTGGGGAGCAGTGGCGGTAAGCGTGTTCGCCGCAATCGCCTTCATCCTGGCCCTTTCGGCGCCCGCGCAGGCCAATGTGATCAACAAAATGCCGCAGAACGCAGACGGCACGGAGCAGGCATTCTCTCCCGCCTATGACTACGACGGGGACGGCTGCTACGCGACAGCGGCGATCAGCTCTGACGGATACGTCAATCCGGGACTGAAGCCGGGCGGCGCCACAAATGGGCACTGCCACGACTACGGTCAACTCGACCAGTCCAACACCTATTCGCGCAAGTGGTGCAACCACGGATGGTGCGCGATCATGTACGCCAGCTACTTCGAGAAGGACCAGGTCTCGGCATGCGTTTCCGGCGCCTGCGCTGGCCACCGTCATGACTTCGAGCACGTCATCGTCTGGGTCCAGAACAACCAGATCCAGTACGTCTCGGTCTCGCAGCACAAGGGCTGGGAGACCCACGACCGCAGTCAGGTTCGCTTCGACCCCGGCGGTCACCCGAAAGTCGTCTACCACAAGGACGGCGGCTCAACGCACTGCTTCCGATTCGCCAACAGCGGTGACGACGCGGTCGAGAACGTCACGGACAACTGGTTCTTCCCGCGCCTGGTCGGCTGGAACGGCTATCCCAGCGTCGCTTTCCGGAACAAGTTCATCTATCACACGAGTTTCGGCAGCGCCACGATCAAGCTCGGTACCGGCACATTCGGCGACCAGCTCAACCAGGCCAGGGGAAACCGGTACATCCCCCTCGACCTCCAGGGCGCATGACGCCTGCCGCCCACGCGGAAGCGCCCCGTTAACCACGGTGCGCTCCAGAGTGGTCACCCCGGCCAGCCCTGACTACCACGACGCCCCCGCCGACGCGGGGGCGTCGTGCGTGTCGGTCCGTTGTCGAACCCGCTGGCGGCGCGGATACCGGAACCGCCGCTCCCACTTGGGCAACAGCGGCTCGATCCGCTCCCACGGCGCATCCGATACGACTCACGGCGAGGCTCCCCCGACCAGCCCAACGCCGAACTCGGAGGCCGGACTTAGGCAGCCGCAGAGGTGGCGCATATGTGCGGTCAGCCATACGAGGTGACCTATCCTGCCAGACCACGGGACAGGGCGGGACATCGGAGCGCGGGGGATAGGCATGGGCGGACAAGACGTCGTTCTGCGGAATCGGTATCGGTTAGTGCGGTACGTCGGTTCGGGGGCGATGGGTGAGGTGTGGCGCGCACGGGATCTTGTGCTGGGACGCGAGGTCGCCGTCAAACTTCTTCACTCAGGCCTAATGAACAGTCCCCGGTTCTCCGAGCGTTTCCGGGACGAGGCGCGCATTCTGGCGAGCCTGAAGCATCACGGCGTCGTGACCGTCCACGACTTCGGCGAGAGCGACGACCCGCGTGCCGCCTTCCTCGTGATGGACCTGCTCGACGGGCGTCCCCTGAGCGAACTCACGGACTTGGGCGAGCCGCTGGGCGTCGTCCGCACGCTGACGATCGTCGTGCAGGTCCTCGACGCCCTTCGGGCAGTGCACGAGCGCGGGATCACGCACCGGGACCTGAAGCCGGCGAACCTGATGCTCGGTGACGGTGACAAGGTGATTGTCACCGACTTCGGCGTGGCCCGGGCGGTGGGAGCGGCCCGGCTGACCTCCCACGGCATGGTCATGGGTACCCCTCAGTACAGCGCCCCGGAACAGGCCGGGCCGGGCGAGGTCACGGCGTCAGCCGACTTGTACGCGGTCGGGGTCATCGCGTACGAGTGTCTGTGCGGTCAGCCGCCCTTCTACGCGGAGGACCCGGAGTCCTACGTCGCCCTGCACGCCTCGGCCCCGGTACCGGACATGCCCGAGGGGATCCCGGACGTCGTGCGGAAGCTGGTGCTGCGCGCGCTGTCCAAGGCTCCGGAGGACCGGTTCGCCGACGCGGCGGAGATGGCGGACGCCGTTCAGGCCGCTCTGGTCGGCCTCGGCGCCGATGGCGTATCGCGGTGGCGAAAGGGGGATGGCACTGCGGACCGGGCCTCCCGCACCGCGCCCGGTCGCCTCGCCGCCGTACTGCGGAACAGGGCCCAGGCCGGCCGGGGCGGCACGTCGGTGCCCAAACAGCGCCCCTGGCCCACCCCGTCGGTGTCCTTGGGCGCGGAGCCGGGTCGCCGCCGCGTGCGCGCGATTGTGCTCACGGCGGCCGCGGTGGTGCTCTGCGTCGGCGTGGCGGCAGTCCTGACGATGCCCCAGCACCACCGAGCGCGTCCGAGTGCGTCCGGCCCGCCCTCGCTCCCCGCTTCTGCGAACTCGGCCCCCACGGCCGGGGGCCCGCTGTCCACCGCGCCCCATCCGTCCCGTTCGCCGCGCCCGACGCACCACGGCGCGGCGGGCGGCCCCGCCGTCGGACCCGGTACGGAGGCCACGGGCGGCCCTCCCACGGGGGGCCCTGCCACGACCGACCCCACCACGCCGTCGACGGTGCCCACCCGGGCCCCGACCACTCCGGCGGGCGGCCCGTATTCCATCACCGCTTCTGTCACCTGCGACTCGGGAAAGCCGGTGGACGACGGCCTCTACGTGCAGGCGGACACGGGGAGGGGGGAGGCCACCAAGGTCGTCTCGGGCGGTGTGACGACGTGGCGGCGCACGCTTCCCAAGAGCGAGTACTACACGATGCACATCGGCTGCGGCACCGACGCGAACCGTGAATGGGAACCCCTGATGTCGGACGGGACGCGAGGTCTGCACACCGAATGGGTGACCGGCACCTACCACGCCTTCGCCTGTCACGACGTCCAAGGGGCCGCGGGATACGGCAAGTGCGAGGAGCGTCCCGGGGCGTAGCCCGGCATGGGGGCATCTCCAGCGAGGCCGGGACGCCGACGGGCGTCACGGCGCCGGTGCGGACCGACGGGCCGGGGCTGCGGTGCGAGGCGGACGGCGTGCGGAGCAGGTCCAGCGGCAGGTGACGCGCGGACGCTCGCACACGGGGCTCGTCCACCGACGCAGGGCGCTCCCGAACCGGTGCTCCGTCTCTCGGTCGTCGGGGGTGAGCGCCGCGAGGTGCTCGCCGATCCGGTCGGCCCCCTTCGGCCATCGCCCCCTGACGTTCTTTTGGAGCCGGAGGAGGGACTGGAGGATCTCGATCCGGTCATCGGTGTTGCGGAAGGCGAGCATCCCGTGGATTCCCGCCGCGCGGTCGAGGTCCCGCAGAGCGGGGCC
Source organism: Streptomyces sp. NPDC025721 (assembly GCF_055558595.1). Lineage (NCBI taxonomy): Bacteria > Bacillati > Actinomycetota > Actinomycetes > Kitasatosporales > Streptomycetaceae > Streptomyces > Streptomyces sp. NPDC025721. The sequence goes on from NZ_JBVHMF010000001.1 coordinate 26,359, forward strand.
GTACCGGTCAAGGTGGGTCAGCGTCCCGCATCGGGCCACCAGGATGTCGGCGAAGCTGGTGCGGTAGGTGTCGGGGAACCGTGCGGCGAGGTCCTCGCGGAGCCGGACGGCTCTGTCGAACGCCTCCAGAGCCTCCTCGGATCTCGACAGTGCGGTCAGGCACCGCCCCTGAATACTGAGCATCTTCGCCAGGCTGGCCCGGGTGTCGGGGAGGACGTCGCGGAACTGCTCCTGGATGCCGATTGCGCTGCCGATCGAGGCAAGGGCCTCCGGGTGCCGTTTGAGCCCGTGGAGGTACGCTGCCCGGTTGCGGAGGGCGGACGCCAACTCTGCCTGCCCGTCAGGGCTAGAGTCGGCCAGCTTCCTGTGGATCGCGATAGCGTGATCGATGACACGGAGTGCTTTCCCCCGTCGGCGCACGCAGTTCAACAGCGTCGCGCGGGTCCTGAGCACCGAGGCGTACAGGGACCTCTCCTCATCTGTGGCCCTGGCCCGCGTCAGTCGTTCGAGCCTTTTCTCGGCCCGGTCGGCGTACGCGAGACCGTCACAATACCGACCCGCGTCGAACAGCCTGAACGCGACCTCGCTCTCAGCCCGTGCCAGGTCCGCGAGACGTGTGCGGCGCTGAAGCGAACGGATCGAGCCGTGGCGACTGTACGACCGGCGGCGGTCGGACACCTGGCGGAGCGCCGCGGACAGGGCCAGTTCGGCGAGCATTTGCGTGCTCTGGGGAATTGCCTCAAGAAGAGCCGTCACGGCCCGGGCGTCGGTGAAGGATTCCATCCGCACCTCCCGGAGGGCCTCGGACAGGACGCGGCTCGTCCGGGAACGGAGCGCCACCTGGACAGCCGGTCGGGCGAGCCGCTCCGCGTGCTCGGTGATCAGCTCCCGGACAGGGCCTTCGAGGAGCGGAGTCTCGTCGGCCAGCGGGCCGAGGATTCCCAGGGCGCGCCCTGCCTGCCGGTCGCTGACGGCGGGAAGGACTCTGGACAGCAGGGCGCGCCCGTCGAGCTCCTCGGTGAGCGCCTTTTTCAACCAGTGTTCCGCGAGGCTGTCCGGTTGCAGGCTGCCCCAGTACTCCTGCCCTCCGGAGGACGGGTACAGGTCGCTGATCGTGGCGGCGAGGCGGCGGCGATCGGCTGTGGCGGCGGGGCTCGGTCCGGTGTCCAAGGCAGCAAGGGTGCGTTCGGCCTCGTCCCTGTCTGCGGCCCCCACCAGGAGGGCGGCGGTCAGCGCGGTCACGGGCGGCTCGTGACCGAGACCCCGGGACTCGGCCATAGACGCCCAGTAACGAGTCTCGTGGGCCAGGATGACGTCCATGGGCGCTTTCCCGCCAGTGGTTCTCCCGTCGACCGACGCCGCTTCAAGCACGGCGGCCAGCGCGGCGTTGTGGAGCGTCAGCGGATGACCGTCACGCAGCACATCCGGGGAGGGGGCGTCGAGCGGCAGGGGATCGAGGTCGGTGTGTGCGTAGCCCTCGACGCTCCGCAGTGCCGCCGCGAAGCACTTCACGGCCTCGGCGTAGGTCTCGGCGCGGTCCGCTTCCGCGAGCGGGCCCAGTTCGAGGGGCGGGTGCGAGAGGACCTGGTATTTGTCCTCTTGCTGAAGTTTCTGCCACCATTCCCCGTCGCTGCGAGCCAGCATGAGGACACGGACCTGGCTCAGCGGTGTGTCGAGGGCGAGGGTGTTGATCAGCGCCCGCATCGCGGTGACGTTCTTCTCGGCGTAGTCCACGACCAGCAATACCTTGGAGGTGGTGCGGGCGACTGCCTCCGCGACGTCACGCGACCCTGCCTCAGCGGGTGCGGCGCAGGCGGCCGCGTGCTCCGGGGTGCGGAGACGGCCGACGGTCCAGCCCTCGCTCAGAAGTTCCGCCGCCAGCTCGCGGGCCAGCCGGGTTTTCCCCTGGCCGCCTTTCCCGATCACCAGGCGTCCCGAGAGGGCTCCGTCGGCCGCGCACCACTCCCTCAGCTCGACGAGTTCCGCGCGCGACCGGAAAGGCACCGTCTCGTATTCCGGTCGGAGCAGGCAGGCCGGGGTCCTCGGGCGGATGTCGAGGTGCCAGGGGGCGAGGTATCCCTGGAGCTCGGCGGATTCCAGCATGAGGGGGCGCCCGGTCGCCTCCTCCACGAGCGCGCGGAATTCCGCACTGCGGGCCATGACGTACACCGGCAGCACACTCAGCCGTCTGCTTCCGAAGTTCTTCCGATCCTCGATGACGATGCCGCACACCAGGCGGCCGCAGGTCACCGCGGCCCCTGACATGCCGGCCCATCCCGAGCCGCCGGACGGGTCCCGGTCCGGGGCGATGACCAAACCCAACTGATATCGCTCCGCGCGTTGCCCGGCGAGGGGGCCGATGGACCCCTCGACCTGATCGGAATCACCGCCGCTGTCGGGATGACGGCGCACACTCGCGGGCAGCCCAACCGCGCTGACACGTACGGGTGAACTCCCGCTCAGCACACCCCACCTCAGCTCGGCGGTGACATCGGGCGGCCGCCAAGCGCTGTCGGCGGATTCCACGACCCGCAGCACAGCGGCGTCAAGGTCGCCGTCCCCCAGCCAGGCGACGGCGGCGCGGACGAGGCCGGGGCGGTTCAGGAAACGCACCGCGACGGTTTCCAGATGCCGCTCCTCGTCCAGCAGTACGTGCCGGGCAGTGAGGATCAGGTTTCCCCCGATCCACGTCCCGGTCCCGATCCGCACCTCGCCGCGCGGCAGGGGCTCCGCGAAGACCTCCATCACGCGACTTGTTCCACTGCTTTTCATGGCGTCCCTTCCGTCGGCTCGGCCTAGAACTCCGGGATCGCGGGGAGGGTGCCGTTCACCAGGATGTCGTGGCCGCGATCGTCCAGCGGGGAGAGCGTCAGCTTCAGGCGGTGCGTCACGGTCGAGGTCCGGTCCACCTTCCCGCTGAGCACGTAGACCTTGGCCCCGGCCCCGCCCGACCGGACCACGGACACGTCGAATTCGAGTTCCACCGGCCCGACCCTGAACCGCAGGTCCTGCCCCGCGCCCTCAGCCATCGCCGCCTGGAGTTCGGCGCGCACCCCGAGCACCGCCGCCGCGAGGCCCACGCTCGCGTCAGTGTCCACGAATGTGCTCCCAGGCAGGGAAGCCATGTCCATGGAGCGGTGCGGCCACACCGCGGGGGAGGGCCGGAGCCGCATCGAACTTCGAGATGTTCGAGTCGTTGCAGGCGCACAGTGACGCGACTCCCAGCAGGAAGATCGCGCAGCCCAGAGCGCCCCTGCGCCTGGTGTTCCCCGGTCCGCGGCTTTTCTTCTTGTTCATGTCCTCGGCAGCTCTCTCTTCGGCGAGGGGGCCCGATCAGTGCGTGTCCCCCCGTGGTTTCCTGCGGTGCCGGCCGCGCCGGAACCGGCCACTTCGAGCAGCCCCCGACGTGGCAGTGTTGCGTTCCCAGCTCACCACGACATGACCGCGGGGCACCTCCCGCGTTGAGCTGACGATGAGCTTCGGCGTGGTGTTGACTGACCGTCATGAAGGTGTTGCTCACAGGTCCCGTCCGTCGGCACAGGGAGATGGTGATCCTCCTGCAGCCAATGGGGTTCGCCCTTCTCACGGTGCCGCGGATCGACCAGCTGGCGCTGGCGGGCCACTGGCCGGACGTCGTTCTGCTGGAGTGCGACACGATCAACAATCCGGTTCTGGGAAAGTGCGGACGGCTGCGTGCCGCCTGCGGCGCCCCGATCGTCGCCATCACCCGGCACGCCGACACGGATGCCTGGAAAGCCGGGCGCGAGGCGGGGATCGACGAATTCCTCGTGGAGCCGTTCAGCCTGGATGAACTGGTCGCACGGCTGCGCATCGCGGGACACCCGGCCCCCGCCGTCACGACGGGAAACAGCAGCTCCCACATCGCCTACGGACCGCTCCGGATCTCCCAGGAGTCCAGGAGGGTGACCGTGCGCGGGACCGAAGTGGAACTGCGGCCGACAGAATACGAGTTGCTCGTGACGCTGGCCCGTCGGGCCGGCCAGGCGCTGAGCCGGGACCATCTCGTCAACTGCCTGTCACGCAACGGTGCGAAGGACCCGGAACGGGCGCTCGAAGTGCATATCCACGAACTGCGGTCGAAACTGGCCGTCCCCGGCCTCATCGCGACGGTGCGCAACGTCGGATACCGCCTCATCACTCAGGAGAGTTACCGGCGCCTGGAGGGGAACTGAACACGGTCCGTGTCCCACAGGGAGTGGCCGCAGAGCCACGGCCGCCGAGATCGCCGGACTGGTGGCGATCATCCAGCACCACCCCGGTGACCAGCGCGACCCGCTCGGCCACTCGCGTCCGCCGGGGACCACCAAGGCGCGCTTCGTTCTGTGGCCGACGCCCGCCTGATCGCGGAGCGCATCGACGGGAGTCAGGCCGCCGACACGTGGTTCGGCCACCCGCTCCAGAAACACCACGTCCACTTCTCGCAGGCGTTCACCCTCATGGGGCGTAGGCGCGAGGCCTACGCCGAGCAGGAGGCGGCGCTGGATCTCACCGCATCGCCGCCCGTGATGACACGGGCGATGCTGGGATAGGGACGCCGCCACTTCTCTGAAGTTGGTTCTGTGCGGCTCGCGTCACGCAATCACTGCAGGTCAGTCAGACTGCTCCCCGCGCGAGCGGGGATGAACCAAAGCCCGCGCCGCGCAGGAAGCTGCGACCGCCCTGCTCCCCGCGCGAGCGGGGATGGACCCCGCGCGAAGTCGAAGAGCCAGCCCATGGTCGGCTGCTCCCCGCGCTCACGGGGATGACCGGTCAGTAGCTGTGTCTGCCCTCCAGCTCACTCGCCCCGGAGCCGGATGGCCATGACGGTTCCATCGGCGCGGACGGACACCGCGTTCCACTGCTTCGATGTGCTGTGGTCCGGCCACTGCCCGCGCAAGTCGTGTACCTCGCGTCGGTATTCGTTGACGCGCCCATGGTGGAGGTGCAGGTACAGGCTCCTCCGGAGGCCGGAGAACGCCTCTACTCGGGTGCCGTTGAGGCGATAGATGTGATCGGTGCCGACGAAGTCGATGCCGTGGATGGTGTGCTCTGCGTCGCGCAGCCTGGCCGTGTTGGCGTTGGCGTCGTGCTGGAAGTGGCGTTTCCCTTGTTCCTTGGTCAGATACTGGACAGTGGGCTTGCCGCCTCCAGTGAAGGCCATGAGAGCGGCTGCTTCCGTCCGTGCCAGCACGGAGCTGAACCAGGCGAAGGAGTCGGGCATTATCTGGAATCCGGGGACGGTCGTCTCTCCGTGACCCGCGGGCCGTACGGTGTCGGCCGCGCGGTTCTCCTGTTCCAGGTAGAGGTCGAGATCAGGCGCCGATGGCTTTCCGGGCGGGCGGAGAGCGGTGGCGCCCGGCGCCTCCAAAACGTGCACGGCGAGGCTTTCCTTTGTGGGGATCTCGGTGCCGATGAGCAGGTACGGGACTGTGCCGTACGGTCCGATGTGCACGGACTCCACGTGGGCGCTGGCCGTGCTGAGCTGCTTGTGCACCTGACGAACGCTGCTGTGTGTGCCCTTGGAGGCGAGCAGGAGGACGTGGGACGGCTGCCCCGGTTGCCAGGCTTCGACGAAGAAGTGGGGCCGTCGCTGTAGCGCCTCCGGGCGGCCGTCGGTACCGGAACTGCGCAGAGTCCAGCCGGCCTTGAGGGCGACATCCGCCGGGATCACAGAGACCGAGTGGTCGGGGTACCGGGACCTGACGACGTTCTCGGCCAGCAGCGAAGCGAAGCCGGTGCCGATTTCCCCGGATTGCGTGGCCTTGTAGAAGCGCAGGAGATCGCGTCCCTCGGACGATAGCTGCAGGTAACGGCCCCGGTTGGCTTCCATGGCCTGGCTGTAGCGGAGGCTGCCCCAGTGCTCGGCGAGACCTCGCCCCGCGCCCTGGCGGCCCGCGGCGGCACCGAGGCTAATGGCGTGGATGACCTGCCACGGCGTGAGTGCCAACGATTGCGGAGCTGTCCGAACGGCTAGGTAGTCGGTGCGGCGGCGCAGCGGACCCCGCCCGTCCTCCAACCGTTTCTTGTCCTCCTCCGCTGCTGCCTTGCTGACCTGGTCGGCGAGTTCGGCGGATGAGCGGACCTGGACATGGGAGGTGGTGCTCAGCTCTTCGAGGATCTCGGCGATGGCTTTGGACTCGTCCCCGTTCACCGACAGCCCTTCCGTTGATGTCATATGACGTGAGCCGGAGGACGGTAGGACGAGGCGGGGGAGCGCAAGCAAGTGAGCATAGGTCGGCGCAGGTTGGTATTTGGCCAGACCGTGGCTCTGTCAGTGACCGCCGGGCGGGGACCGCTAACTGCCGTGCAACCACATCGCAACAGCGGCGAGGTCCGGGTCGGTGAGGCCGTGGCGGTGGTCGACACGGTGGAGAAGGGTTCGTGCGGGGTGGTGCGCCTGCGCCCACGTGCGGTCGGCGTCGGAGATCTCGTCGTCGAGCCAGGCGAAGGGGCGCTCGGCAGCCCAGTCGAGAAGAGTGCGCGTTTTCCAGTGCAGCCCGGACGGATTGCGTTCCTCTGAGGGTTCCGGCCAGGTGACCACGGGGAGTTGCGCCAGCCCCAGGAGCGGCGCGAGGCACTCGTTGGCCTCGGCTTCCCACGTGGTCGCCCACACCAGATTGCAGGGCAGCGCCAGCAACTTGCGCCCGAGAGCCGGATCGACCCTGGCAAGCAGCGGATTCGCACCGGCTTCCTGCGGCACGTACGTCGGATATCCGTCCGGGTACTCCTCCCGTGTCGCCCCGAAGGGAATGAGTGGTCCGTCGACATCGAGAAAGAGGAGGGGCCGGGGCGGGGGAGCGATCACACCCGCACCGTACGGGCAGACAGGTTGTCCCGGAAGCGGATCGCCGACTGTGCCACATGGTGTGCGCGCCGTTGGTGTGATGCACCCGCCAGGTGCCTCGCTTGCCGTCCGTATTCTGTTTGCTGGACGACTAGGTGTCGGCCCATGGGAAAAATATTCTTTTTGCGGCTTTCATTGAAGTTGGTTCTGCGCGGCCGACATCCACGGAACGACCGCAGGTCAAGCAGCCTGCTCCCCGCGCCCGCGGGGATGGACCCTCGCTCGGGGCCCCGTTCATGGGCCGCCCGACCTGCTCCCCGCGCCCGCGGGGATGGACCATATCAACTGGGGCCGACGCTCTGACCCTGGCCAGGGTGAGGGTCAACTTACGTGTTCATCAAACCGCTGGGCGGCCCGCTGAGTCCGAACACGGACTACCACGACGGGAAACGGCCCTTGGTGGGAGCCGGGCACGTCGGCGAGCATGCGGGCGCGGTACCTGCATGTGCCGGACGCCATGCTCAAGGACGTGGCGCGCAAGATCGCCGGTGCCATCTGGGGCCACCCGGGAACGCCCGCTGTGGGCAAAAACCAGGACACCGATGGCCCCCACCGCGAACGGTGGGGGCCATCGGCATATTGCCCGGTGAGAGCAATGGCGGAGGATACGAGATTCGAACTCGTGAGGGGTTGCCCCCAACACGCTTTCCAACTGTTCGTCCTGGGGTTCAGGCGGGTTCGCCACGGTCCTGACCTGTGCCGATGTGCGTCTCTGACGGCTAACGGACGCCGCTGAACGGAGGTGAATGCAACCCGAACTGCAACCCTTCCGTCCGTGCCCCTAGCGCTACCGGATGGGTGGGGGGCTCAGAGGCGGGCTGGAGGTCTCAGGTGGATCGCGCTGTGCCGGCGCGGACGCTGAGCCCGCTGAGGGAGACCTCCTCGACGTCCGAGCACCGGTCGTGGTTGACGAGGCGGCGGGTGGCCGGGGCCCACGGCTCCCGTTCGCCGGCGCAGTTCCTCCTCCCTCGTCTCGAACCAGGGCCGGCCGAGGTCGGGCAGCCGCCTGCGGGCGGGATCGGGGATCCGCATTTGTGGATAGTTGCCGAGTACGGCGCTAACCACGGCGTAGGAGCCGAGGTCGACCATCCGCAGGAGACGGGTCGTACCTCCAGCAATTCGCGGTCGGGGTCGGCGCCGTCGTCCGTCAGCGCCCCGGCGATCTCGTGGGCGAACCCGACCACAGCGACCCAGAGCACCGGGAGGCCGTCAGTGCCCGGGGTATCGGGGTCGACGCCAGCTTCGAGAAGAGCGGTGACCGCGCCCGCGTCCCTGGCGGTCACCGCCGCCACAAGCCGCTCGTCCAGCCCGTGTTCCGGCGTTGGCGTCAGCCACCCGTGATCGTCGACCGCATCACCGTAGCCGAGCCGAGACCCACGATCATGAGTGCCGGCCCGGCGGTGAACACCCGCTGGCCCGCGACGGCATCGATGGCGAGCATGGCACCTGTGTCAGTCGTGACGCGCGAGATCCGCGCCCTCTATTCCGCCGAGACGATCACGGTCTACCAGGCGTATTCGCCGGAGATCGCCTACCCGGCGGCTTCCGCGGGACGGTTTCCCGACGGCTACGACCGCGGGCGGATGACATGGATTAAGCCCTCGTTCCTGTGGATGATGTACCGCAGTTCCTGGGGTTCGGCGGTCGGGCAGGAGCGGGTGCTGGCAATCCGGATCCGCCGAGAGGGGTTCGAGTGGGCCCTCGCCCACAGCGTGTTGTCCAGATACGACGGCCGGGTGCACACGTCCCGCGACGAGTGGAAACGCGAGATGCGCCGCAGCTCCGTGCGCATCCGGTGGGACCCGGAGCGGGACCTCCGAATGCAGCCGATGCCGGATCGTTCCCTCCAGGTCGGCCTCCGCGGCGAGGCCGTTCACCGCTACCTCGACGAGTGGATCGTGGGCATCGACGACGTCACCGAACTCAGCCATGCGGTCCACGCACTGACCGGAGACGGCCTGACGGCTGAGGCCGCACGGCTGTTGCCGGTCGAGCGCCGCTACCCGCTGACCGGGCCACTCGCGTCCCGCATCGGCGCCAGGTCCCTGTGACGTCCGCCGGACGACGAACATCCCGACGGGTCGAGCGGCAGAGGAGGGGAGAATGCGGCCGGTGAGCGATGTCGAGTTCTACGCCGATGTGCTCTGCTCCGGCACCGTGCTGGGCCTCGATGCGCACAGCACGCCGGAGCAGGTGACTGCCGTGCTGGGAACGGACTTCGGTGAGTACCGGTCGCGCGGTGCGGTGATCTGGGATTTCGGACTGATCGAGTTCACGTGGGAGCGTCGGCGGGCCGACCGGACGTGGCGGGGAGTGGGTTTCGCCGTTCAGGTCCACCGGTTGGAGACGGTCGGCGCGGAAGCGGTCAGCCCTGCGATCACGGCGGCCTACGGCATGTTCCCCTCGGCGCTGCCCTGCCTCGAGGAGCTGAGGGCGCTGCTGGATGCCGAGCGGTGGCCGCTACGGGGTCTCCCCGGCCCCGATCCGGACTTCCATGAGCTGTGGCAGCCCGAAAGCGGGGTCTCCGGCCTGGCCGGCCCGCGAAGGAACATTCTGTCCTCCGGCACGGACGACCTGCGCGTCCTCCGGATCGGAGCACAGCTCACCGTTGGGCAAGCAGTCGTACGCTCCCAAGGCTTTGCCAGTCGCAGCCCGGCGCTGGACCGTCTCGACCACCTACTCGGGGCCACCCCGGAGGAGCGGTCGGACTGGCTCGCCCGTCGCGGACCCGCGCCGGAAGCGGGACGGACCAACTGGTGGCTCTATCACCTGCAAGTCATCGACTTCCGCATCGCCCAGCAAGGGGAGAGCCAGGTTTCCTGGATCGAACTCAAACTCTGGCTCCTCGACCAGGGCGAGCGGCAGGGGCTGTTCACCACCGCAGCGACGGTCGAATCGCGCGCCTGGTTCGTCGCGGCGCTCCATGACCGGTACGCCCCGCTGCCCGATCGGACCGTGCTCCCGGAGGCCGACACTCTGGTCCGCGACTGCCTGGAAGCGATCCCTGGCACGGCGGCGGATCTCGCCCGCCGCTGCGACCTCCGCTCCTGCTCCCGCACCGAGTTGCTCCGCTCGCGCCACGCCAGGAATCTCATCCGGGCCGCGGAGCAACACCGCAGCCGTCTTCGGGACCCACTGCTGGCTGCGCGACTGGACGACTGGTCCGCCTTGTGGCCCCAGCTGGTGTGATATCGAGGCTAGGGGTCGGCGTGTTGGCCTCAGCGCGGCGATGAGGGTCAGGCATGGTGTGCGCTGATGATTCGCCCGTAGTGGTGCTCTTGAGGCAGGGGTCGATGAACGTCCTGGGGATTGATGCTTGCGGCAAGCAGGGCTGGGTCGGCGTCAGGCTAGTCGACGGCGCGTACGGCGGCAGCCTGGTCGATGTGGACCTTGGCGCACTGGTTGCGCGGGCCGAGGAGTGCGGGACCGTCGCGGTCGACATGCCGCTCGGACTGCTGGAGACGGGGTGGCGTGCCGCTGACACCGAGGCTCGGGCGTACCTGGGACTCCGCTGGAGCAGCGTGTTCCTGACCGCGCCGAGGGCTGTGTGGCGCGAGGCCGACTATGCATCCGCCAGCGCCGTCTGCATGTCCATCACCGGTAAGGGTCTCAGCCGGCAGGCGTGGGGCCTCGCGCCCAACGCCGGCAGGCGTGGGGCCTCGCGCCCAAGCTCGTTGCGGCGCGGAGGACTTGGGCCGAGGCACCGGATCGTATCCACGAGGTGCATCCCGAGGTCTCGTTCCAGAACATGGCAGGTGGCACTCCGCTGACGCACAGCAAGAAGAGCTGGCGGGGTCAGGCCGTACGTCGTGCCCTCCTGGCCGCCGCAGGCATTCACCTCGGCGACGAACTCGGCGAGGCCGACTCCGTCCCCACCGACGACGTACTCGATGCCGCCGCGGCGGCCTGGTCCGCGCACCGCATCGCCACCGGGGCTGCGGCATGCCTGCCCGCCACTCCGGAGCGAGACGCCGAGGGTCGTCCGGTGGCCATCTGGTACTGAGCCTTCGGCTGCCTGTCCACACTGTACGCGGCACGACGGCGCCGTCTTCGGGCGCCGCTTCGGCGATACCAGTCCGGGAATGACCATCAAGGTTCATGTGCTCCTTGATCAGGCGCGCCAAGTCCGCTCCGTCGAGGAATTCGAGCCGTCCGTGCTCGTTGGCGAACACCCCACTGGCCCGGCCGAACACAGTCATGAGCTGGGCGCCTGGCGAGTCCGCGAGGATGTGCGCGCGGTACGTACACATCGCAGGTCCCATGCTCACAACGTCGCGCAGCAGGTCGGCAACGCCATATGGAGCGAACCTCAGGACCAGGCCGCAGACGAAGAGGACGCCCCGCGAGACTCCGCAGGTCGCAGGTGAGACGGAAACCGAGACAGGAGACATCGCTGGCCCCCATCGCGCACGGTGGGGGGCAGCGACGTCGTGCCCGGTGAGGCACTGGCGGAGGATACGAGACTCGAACTCGTGAGGGTTTACCCCCAACACACTCTCCAACTCTGCATGTGGAGGTACGTGCCCGTTCAACGATGTACAGCTCCCAGCGAACAGGCGCCTCTTCCCGTCCAGTGGACGGTGGCGAACGGGAGCGGATGAGACTGGGGCCTCGTGGGCAGATCGGTGGGTCTCCCAGACCATCACGGTCGGGCGGAGCCGATGCGCAACATCGTCGACCGGCTGACGAATCTACGCTGACACCGGCAAGATGGACGCGTGGACGTAGCGAAATTGGTACTGGAATATATTAAAGTCGCAATTTGGCCTCTATTGATTGCGCTGGTGACTTACGGCTTCAGAAAACCAATCGCCAAAGTGATCCAGGAGGGAAAACTAAAGGTCGACACCCCATTGGGCTCCGTCGATATTCAAGCAGCGGAAGTCCGGGCAGAAGCCGAACAGGTTGCAAATGATGACACCGCCGCCGCAAAAATTCCAGCACTAAATAGTCCTCTGGACAATCGCGATGGGCGGCCACCCATTCGCCCTGGAGGCGAGTCCGTTATCCATAAGATGCAGGCCCACGACCAGGCCATTATTGGGGCTCAGGATAGCGTAGCGGAATCACCGCTTGGCGCGATGCTCGCCGCTTGGAACGCACTGACGGCGGCTTGTGTCGATGTGCTCAGTCTGTACCAAGACCCGAAACCATCCGGGACTCACCATGTGCCATCAATCCTTAATGGACTAAAGCGCGCCGGGATGAAAGATGAGGAAGTCAGAATTATTGCCGAGCTGGGCAATATCAAGAATGCGGCAGTTCATCGATCGACCATGGTGAGCGCCTCGGCCGCATACGACTTCATTCGATCTTGTCGAGTTCTCCTGCGTGACTCACTGGAGGAGTTGGTCTGGGACTAACCGACTAATGCGCTCTTTCCTTAAACGAGAAGGAAGACGTAGCGCATTTACCCTTTTTACTGGCCCAACGCTAGGCGAAATTCTGAAATATCCTTCATCCACCATGAGCGTCGTTCGAGTGCGGCAATGCCAGCCGCAACTACTGGCAGTCGTTGATCATGGGCACGTATCGCCAACCTGTAGTTTTCGCCAGTCAGACGAACTTTCACGCGCCTCCGGCTGCGTCCAAGCACACCGTCGATAACCGCGACACCATCTTCTTTCCCATCTGCGCGTTCCAGCCGCACCACTTGACCCACTACTGACTCCGAGATCGACAAAGGCTGCTGGCGAAGCGTCCTGCTAGCTGCCGGAGCCCGCTCCGCCTGCTCTCGCGGCAGGACTACTCGATGAGGCGTATCCGGTGATGGCGCTGCGTGAGATGGTGACCACCGGAATGACATATCGAGTGAATTGAGGCCATCCCACGCGCCCATACGACCGATGGAGTCGATTAGCTCGGCGCTCATGCCCTGCTCTACTGCCGCTTCTTTTGAGATAGATGGATTTTCACCAAGAAATTCGTTTGCCGCTCTGAGTCCAGTTGCGAGAGTGGACATAACTCGCCGAGTGTATGTTTCGATCACTTCCGCTGACTGGCCCTGCGGATCGCCCAGTCGCGGACTCTCAGGCAATTCCTCATTCGTGCTTGCGTCGTGTCGCGCCAGGATCGTGATAACAAAGCTGCCGCGAAGCGTGTGCCCCATCCTCACTTCCTCGGTCAGAAAATCTTTCGCAGCATCAGGCTTACGGCCCGGGTACGCAGACCGAGGGTGAATTGCGCTGCATGCGGCGGCCAGCACCATTTGACTGGCACCGTTGATCAGGCTCTGTGCTTCATTCAAGGGAATCGAGCCGTCCAGCGTGGTTTGGTCGGCCCTCAAGAGCAAAATGTCACTGCGCGCGCTGGCAATCTCTAGCGCCAACGCCTCCCCTTGGACGTTGTGGACATCCGAAATAATGCGAAGGGCATCGTGCATTCGGGTGGAGAAGTCCCGATATGAGCGATTGTACGGGAGCATTAGAGTGGCACCCTCGCCCTCATTGCTCCAGATGCTGTTGATGCCTTCGCGTCGGTCTTCTTGTAGCCAACCGGAAGTACGGAGAAAGGCTTCGATAGCTACGGGGCTAAGATCCTTAAGAGGATCATACTGACGCACATGCTCACCGTAAGCAACGCTCATGGCCGGCCTCCGTTACCGACACGGTGCAAAATATTGAGCAACTGTATCACGTCGAAAGTCTGATCTTTCGGTAGATCCACCCAGGTGGAACCTGTTTCGATCGCCCCAAGCCCCTCAAGGCAGACCCAGTATGCCTTGCGCTTGAGGAGAAGATGCTCCTCGCCGAACTCTACCCAATCACTCAGTGACTTGGGAACCCTCAAGACGACAAGGATCTTCCGATTGTAAGTATCCTTATCCCGTAGCCAGTCATAGTGATCGCGGGATAGACGCCAGCGCAAACCTTCTTTGTACTCAAGATCTTGATCCGTGCATTTAAGCTGAACATCCACTTGAGATGACGTCCATTTTTTATGCTTAGCACTCTGGCGTACCGTGAAGTCGATTCTCTCGATATCGACTTTTAGGTCAGAGATCGTGCATCGAGCTGCCGTGGTTATGGCATGCGTGTAGGCAAGACTGAACTGCTGCTTACATTCGGCTGCGTGCAACGAACCGTATGGTACGCCGTCTTCTAGGGCGATGAATTTCCCGTCCCATGGAGAAGCCACCTGCGTCACTACCAAGCCCCCCTGGTGATCGACCGACTATGCAGTGTCGCACAGGTGGCGTGCCCCACACCAGATCCAGTCTTCACGCGTTTTACTTGTACGCATTTCGGCGTAGATGCAGTTGGTTCAATGCGCTCCGACACCTGAAAAGAGTGCGCGCACTTCCGCCTGAGAGGATCAGATGTTCGAATGTCTCGTGTGACGCGAGGCCGGGATCATGTCGCTAGGGCTGCCACGTAGCTGTCTTCGGTTGGGCCGTCGGGCCAACTGGAAGATCGGGCTCCCCATGCTCCGCCGAGGATGCGCACACCGTCATGAGTTCGCACGGTGCGGTGCTCGTGTCTAGGGTCCCTTGGGTCTACTCCAAGGCGAAGCACTGGGACTGCAATGACCGGACGTGGACTTGATCAACGGCACCATCCGCGTCAGGAAGAACCGACTGCGTCCGAAGTACCTGTACGGCTGTGGTGGCGACTGCGGCCGGACGCCCGGCTACTGCAAGCAGCGGGTCCGCAAGAACGAGGACACCGCCAACAGGAAGTCCCGCGCCGGCCGCCGCGTCATCGGCCTTCCGGACGAACTCGGTCGCCTGCTGCAACTCCAGAAGGAGGAACAGGCGCGAGCCGTCATCATGCTCCTGTCAGTGGTCAGCCTCGCAGGAGGGCGCCAATCTCGGGGTTCGGCAGAGGGATGTTCTTGCTGCGCGAGATCCAGTGCGTACGCCGGCGGGGTGCCAGCAGTTGGAAGTCCAGAGTCCGCAGCCCGTCGCCTTCCGTAAGGTGAGGCAGCGCAACGCGCCACAGGCCGTCGCGGTCCTCAACGGGTTCGACCGGGCAGCCGGTAAGAACGAGTTCCCACTGGTCGGTGCTGCCATTGTCCCTGTCGTCGTCGACCGTGACTGTGCCGGTGGCCCGATGGGGGAGTTCGTGGCTTTCCTGGCGCGCGAAGTAGTTTTCTGAGAGCTCCTTGATCGTGAAGTGCTTCTGCAGGTGGACTTCCACACCTTCAGATCCAGGTTCCAGGATGAACTTGCCCGCCGGGTAGATGCGCCCATCAGCACCGGCCTCAATCAGGTCCCCCTCGAAGTGCACTTGGACTCGCCGATCACTCGCGTTGGTGACCGTGAGGTGCTGCTGAAGGTATATCCGGTTGGCCCCGTCCTGCTGCGCTGGAAAGTGCCACTGATGCCCGTCGGGCCATGGGCTAACGGGCATTCCGCCAAGGGAGGGGGCGGAGGGCGGGGGCCAAGTCGGCGGCGAAAGGGTGACTCTCACGGCCGGCGCCTGCGAATCAAGCCGAGCCCGGATCGTGTCGGCGGCTATGAGCCGGTTGACCTTTCCGTCGGCCCGTGCGAGATATGCCTGCCACGCGATTGCAAAGAAGCCCGCCGTGGCGCCGATTGCGCCGAGAGCGACCCAAAAAGTGTCTGACATGGATGAATTGTGGACCCTGTAGGTGAGCAAAAGCGAATCCGCAGGCCACAAGGACCTTGGCGCGGCAGGGCACCGCACGGCACGGCCCTGCTGACGTGGCAGTGCCGCACTCTTCAAACGGGTGCCGCGTACGGGACGGGTCCGAACGGCTCCGTGTAGCTCACAGACCGAGCAGCCGCGGGGACAACGAGAGCAGCAGTGCACCGCGGCCTCATACTCGTCGATCTGGCGCTCAACCCTCGGAGCTTTAGGACAGCCGTCGGCGGCCGACCGGTGACCGGCTTGAGCTGGTGACTCGGTGGTGGCTCGCGGTGGTTGCCCTACTGCTTGCGGCGTCGTACTGGGGGCCGTTTGTGGGCACGACATCCCCAGCCGCCTTGTCTCCACAGGGAGGTGGCACAACGAGCCAGCTGCTCGAGAGACGGACTGTGTACTGGTACAGCGGAAGCATCGCTGTCCACTCGTACGGCGCCGTGGGCTCCCGTGCCCCGCGCTGCTCTTGCTCCTCGGTCCCGGCCTGCGTCGCTGGCGCCGGGTGGACGACCGCGAGCGACGCGTCGGCGTCGCCCTGGCCACCGGTGGGCCGCTGGACAGCCAAGGCGACAGCGACGGGACGGCGGCATCCAGCGCTGCAACTCGGTCTGCTGCAGGCGAGTAATCGCGCCTTGCCCGCCCCCGGCCGAAGCCGCCACGCCGGGCTCCTTCCCGCTGGCCGCTGTCACAGCTGGAAAGTGCCACGGCGCTGACCTGGCCGACGCGTACGATCCGTAGAACGCGGTGCGTGAAATCAGGGAGGACTGGGATGGCTGCTCTCGAAGATGACGGTGAGGTAGAGGCGACCACCCTGGGCAGGGGCCCGAAAGCCCCAGACGGACTGTGGAAGGGACTGGAAGTTTCGGACGTGGCTGCGGGAATGAAGTCGGCCTCGGCGGACCTTCGCCTGGCCAAGTCACGCATCTCGTCTTTGACCGACTTCGGGACGGCCTATGGCGAGGTCATCAGCCGGATGCCGGCGTTCAAAGCGCTTATGGCCGAGGGCACGGTTCTGCCGGGTCTCAAAGACGCCGTCGCCGATGCCGTGAGCTTGGGCGCCGTCGCAGAGGAGTTCCGGAAGACCATCGCTTCGGCCAGCTTCGCTCAGAGCGCCGCTAGTTTCCGCGTGATGGACCAGCTCGCAGGCGAGCAGCGGGCCTATCTGAAGGCAACGTCTGCGCTCAGCGAGTCAATTATCGGTTCGGGCACCATTACTGCATGGCGTGCGGCACTGCAGACCGAGAGCGCCCTGGGCGAGATCTTCAAAAGCTCCCTGTTCCAGACACCGACGATGTCGATCTGGGCTACCGACGACTTCCGTAAGGGTCTGGGTGCCACGGTCCGAAGCCAGGTTCATCTGACGGACTGGCTGGTCCGCGCCGATGACGGGCGCAGTCTTCTGTCCGCTGTCAGCACCAGCCCGCTGCTGCGGTACCGCGACTATTTGGTCGACCTCGGAGTCACCCCGACCCGCTTCGAGCTTGACGCCACCCTGTACTCCGGCTTGGGCGTAAACGGGCTGCTGGGCGCCGACGCGCTGAGTTCCGAGGACGTGCAGGATGACGTAGACCTAGATACGGAGCTTGCTGACCGGGTCGAAGAACTGCTGCTCACTCCCCAGCAGGCCGGCCGGCTGGCTGTGCTGGAAGACCTCCGCAGTGCACTGGCACGAGTCGACGGCACAGTCGTGGAAATGCTCGAAGGCGGCTGGGCTGTCGTCCACGAAGCCCCTCCAGCCGCCGCTGAGATGGCAGCGCACTGCGCAGTCGAAGCCATCGACCGTGCCCTTCGCGCGGCATCACCAGACGCCGAGGTCGAGTCTTGGCTGCCGGCGTCGGGGCGCCCGGAGAAAGAGTGGTACTCAACTAACCGTCGGCTCACTCGCGCCATGCGGATCCGCTTCATCATGCGTGGTCACAAAGGTGAGGCCGATATGGCATCACTCATGACCGACAGCCTGATCGCCCTGCAGAAGAAGACAAGCGACCAGGCACAGGCCATCAAGCACGCGTCGGCAGGCGACCTGTCCAAGGCCCGCGGACTGCTAACGACCGCCGAAAGTATCCTCACCCTGATCTTTCTCACCACGTAGTGGCTGGGCCTGTTCCCCCGGGTCGTCCCAAGTTCCGGAGCACAGACGCGGGGCGCCTCTGGCGGCCATGCGTCGTCACCCGGCCAAGGCCAGGGAGCGCTCAACCGGCCAATGTGGGGAGAGATACCGGGCGTTACGAGTGTCTTTAGCGTTGCCTCTCCAGGAGGAGGACGGCCTTGGCGGTGACGGTCATCTGGTTGGGGCTGATGCGAGATCTGCAGAAGATCTGCCAGGACTTCAGTCGTGCCATGCCGCGTTCGACGGGGGCTCGGGGCCTGGGCGGGTGCGCGGTTGCCCAGACGACTTCGTCGCCCGATCACTGGCCACGCTGAACGGCTCAGTGTCGGCTCCCACGCGCTTGCTTTCCAGTACGACGATCGGGCAATTGGGTGCAGCGGCGATCTTCATGAGGTTCGTTGGGGTGGCGCAGCGCCAGCCGGACTCGATCTCGCCCATCAGCTGCTCGCTGATGCCGATCATGTCGGCGAGTGCCCGCTTGATCAGGCTGGCCTTCTCCCGTGCCCAGGTGACTGCCTCGGGCTCCTGGTGGAGCCTGCTCGGCCGGTTACGGCGGCGGGTGGGCACCTCAACGTCCCTCGGGGTGATCGGTGTGACGGACAGGGTAGGGCGGCAATGAGGGCCGTGCGGTGGCCTCTGCCTGGGCCAGCCCTGGCGGCAGGGCTGACGTGGTGAGCGGTTGCTCCGGATGGTGGGCGAACCAGTCCTCACGGGCGGTGATGAGGGCGGGCAGGACTTCGTCGCGGAGCAAGTCGGCCTGGGCGCGCAGCTTCGACGCGATGTCGGCGAGTTCGCGCGGGTCCAGGCCGAGAATCCAGTGGGCGGGACTGACCTGGATGTTCACGACGGGAACGCGCAGGCGTATGTCGGTGTCGTAGGGGTTGCAGTCGATACTTCCCGCGAAGATCGCGTCTTCCTCTGCGTCGTCCCTGCTGCCCGTCGCGGTAAGGTCCACCATCGGACCCTCGAAGAGGTTCCGGTGGTTGATACCGCCCAGCCGTACCGGCAGTAGGTCGAGCGGCACGTCGGCCTCGCTGGGATCGTCCTCCGCCCCTTCGGGCAGATAGCCGAACGTCGCGAAACCGGACGTCGTGGTGATCGTCCATAAACCCGGTGTGCTCCACGGTCTCGGCTGCCCGACTGCGTCCGCAGGCTGCGGGGCCTGGGCGGCATGCTCCTCGTTGATTGCGGTCTCCTTGAGGGGAAGGTATTGGCTGGTGGTTGCGGCTCCACACTGTCGGGCTGGAGCCAGGAGTCCCGCTTCACGCTCGCCTCGCTGGGCGTCCCGCGCAGTGCTGGTCGTCGGAGTGCTCGTGCTGAGCCGGGCGGTCAGGCTTGGCGTGCGAAGCAGGGTCTTGTTACGCGTTCGCGCGGTGGTAGGCGCGCATGACGGATGTCCCCTCAATGGGTGGACGAGCCTGCACTGTCATCACCGCGTCTCCGCGACGCGCAACGTGCACCATGTGGTCGTGCCGCCGGGGCTCACTCCCCAGTCGTCGGCTATCGCGGCGACGAGGAACAGGCCGCGGCCGGTCTCGCTCTCCTCGTCGACGACGCTCAGCCGCGGGCGGCGGCCGGACCCGTCGTTCACTGCGATCAGCACCCCCTGGAGGGTGATCACGAGACGGAACCCGATCTCGCGGTCCTCGCCGTACCGCAGCGCATTGGTCACCAGCTCGCTCACCGGCAACTGAACGTCGTCCAAGAGCGAGTCCAGGCCCCAGGCGCGCACTTTGGCCGCGCTGATACGGCGAAGCCGCCCCACCCACTGGCCGTCCACGTCCCGTTCAAGGGTGCCGTCCGTGTTGGCGGCGCCGGAGACCCGTACCGCGAACTCATCGCAGATGGGCTCGGCGAGGTCCGGAACGGGGGCCGTAGGTGTGGTATCCGTCGCAGTGTGCGCGGTGCAAGCCATGGGGCCGGCTCCTTTCGACGGGCGCGGAGGAGACGCGACGTCTTCACAGCCGGGATCCGGGTACGCATCGGCGACGGTTGTGCTCGCCGGATGCAGGCCGGCGGCAGCCGAGAAGAGGTCCCGGCGGCGTTCGCGGTCGGCGGCGGTTCGCCGTGGCCGGGTCATGACGCGGCCTCCTGGCCGCCGGGGTGCAGCAGCGCCACCAGTTCACCGCAGAGCGCCTCGGCTTCTTCGGCGGTGAGTACCAGCACCGTCGCGGTGGCGGCGACACGCTTGCCGATTCGGCGGAGACAGACGGGGACGGTGACGCGGCCAGCCTGGGTCAGCTCGGCCGCGCCCGGGGCGCGTTCGATGCGCCAGGCTCGTAACGTCCCGCTCAGTGGTAAGTGACGTCTGGTCATGTCACGCACCGTAGGAGCACGGTTGCGGAGTGACCCTGAGAAAAAATCAGGGCTGACCGACGGTCAGGGCGTACAGATCTCTACGCGGTCATCCCGATGTGCTGCGCCACGTCTCTCAAATCCTGTCGCCACATGGGCTTTTCGCGCTTGAGCAGGTCCGCGACCGCTTCCCGGACGAGTGGCGAGAAGCCCACCTCTTCAGGGGACTGGGCGGTGATCCACTTGAGCATGTAGACGGTGGCGAAGTCGTCGCGCTGGATGCGGTTGCAGTTCATGACCTCGATCAGATAGCGCGTGCGGCGCTCCAGCGGCAACTCGGGTTTGTCGTCCACGTTGTCGGCCACCCGCAGCGCCTCCACCGTGTCGCCCTCCTCGGCCCGCAGGTGCACGGCGTGCATGGCCACGTTCGTCGGGCCGAAGCTGGTGTGCCAGTCGTTGCGGTCGTGCCCGAGTCGAGCGGCGACCCGCTCGGCACCGTGGTACAGATCCCACGCCACCGGGCCCTGGTGATCGCGTACGGCGGCCACGGCAGCCGACAGGTGAAGCGCTCCGTACGCCGACAGATACTCGGCCGAAGCACCCTCGCCCGGGCGGCAGTTGGCGATCGTCTCCCGCGCCAGGGCCACGCTGTCGGCCACATTTCCCGAAGCGGTAAGTACGCATGCCAGGCTCCATGTGGCCGCCGCGAGCAGCGCCGGGTCTCCGACCTGGTCGGCCGGAGCCACGCCCCGGTCGGCCGCCACGCGAGCCTGCACCGGCTCGCCGACGCGCCGCAGCCAGACCTGCGCCATGCCGTACACGGAGATCAGCAGCGCCACCGCCTGCCGCTCCTCTTCCTCGCCCTCCGCATCCCGCACGGCCGCGTAGCCCTGCCGCAGAAGGTCCGGCAGCCGGCCGCCGATGTCGGCGTACCGGTCCCGGGTCTGGGTCTCGTACACGCGCCACGCGTCGTCCACAGCCACCCGGAAGTCGTCCACAGGCATCTCGCCGACCCCGGACGGCAACAACGACGACGGCATGGACAGGACCCGGCGGATCGCGGGCACGGCGTCGTGCTCGGACGGCGACCCCGATACGGCACCCGTCAGGACGCCGCCGGTCAGGTCGGTGAGGTCGCGGACGTGCAGCACCCGCGCGAGATCGATCAGCACCGAAAGGCGGTCGATGGGCAGCATGCCTCTCTCGACCTTGTAGGCCCAGTTCTCCGTCTTGCCGACGAGCTCGGCCATGGCCTTCTGCGACAGGCCCCGGCGCTCGCGGTAGTACCGGATGCGAGCACCGATACCGAAGTCCTGCTCGACAGTCATGGACCGACGTCCCCTCGCCCGTACGGCAGTTGCTGCGCCTTCCCTCGCCAGCGTATGACTTCGGCCGGGACGGCGAGGAGGATCGGCCGACGGTTACCATCCGAGCTACAGCGTGCCCGCGTCCCTCGGGGCGAGTGACATCGATGGAGCCAGCAATGACCTACCGCGGCCTGATCCTCGACTTCGGCGGAGTCCTCACCATCCGGATGCGGCTCAACGGCGAAGCCTTCGAACGCAGCGAAGGACTCGCCCCCGGCACCTACACCCGCGCCCTGAACGAACACCCCGACGGCGTGGCGATCTACAAGGCGCTGGAAGTCGGCGAGGCAACCCAGGAACAGTGGAACCAGGTCATCGGCGGCATCCTCGGCATCGACCCCACCGACCTCATGCGCCGCGCCCTGGCCAACCTCCACCTCGAACCCCGCATGGTCGACGCCGCCCGCCGCGCCCGCGCCGCTGGCATCAAAGTCGCCATGCTCTCCAACAGTTTCGGCCTGACCCCCTTCAATCCCTACGAAGCACTGGGCATGTGGGACGGGCAGTGGGACGCGATCGTCCTGTCCGAACAGCTCGGCGTACGCAAACCTGACCCCGGCATCTACCTCCGTACCCTGGAACAGCTCCAACTGCGCGGGGAGGAATGCGTCTTCGTGGACGACCACGCGGTGAACCTGCCGCCGGCCGCTGCCCTGGGGATCCGTACGATCCACCACACGGACGCCGCCGAGACCGTGGCGCAGCTCGACGCGCTCCTTGATTACGCCGCGCCAGCGACGTAGCTACCCGGCACTCGACAGGTGGCCTCTGCCTTCGTAAGTCGCCGGAACAGAATCTGGAACGGGCAGATACAGGCCCGGATCAAGAAGGCGGCTCGGCATGCGACCTGGCGTGGCGGTTCTACTCGGTTCGCCACCAGCCTCGTCCGGTGTGCCAGTCGCTCGCCCAGGTCAGGACGTCGCCTGCTTGCTGATCCTGAGGTGCATCGGCGTAGGGCGCGGCGCATCCGTCTCTGAGCCACCACACCTGGCCGCGTTGCGGCCCGGCCACCACCAAGGTCCAGTACGCGCCTGGTCTGCCTTTGCCCAGCAGTACCGAGCCGTGCAGGTAGGTCTCGTGGAGCAGCGGCGAGTGGAGGGTGTCGTCGGAGTAGTCGTACTCCCACTGCCACTCCTTGGTGAGTGGGAAGGCGATGCCGGGCACCCGCGGTGCGGTGCCGTCCCTCGGCTCGGGGCTCATCCAGCAGTCCGCCTCCCAGACGAACCAGCTGTCCGGGTTCTCTCCCAGGGGCAGCAGACCGCCTTCGTCGGGCTGGGAAGATCTCGGCCAGGAGGGCGGTCGCACTCGACGTCGCATCGTCCACGCGCCATGGATATCAACGGGGGCCGACGCTCTGACCCCGGCCAGGGTGAGGGTCAACTTACGTGTTCATCAAACCTCTGGGCGGCCCGCTGAGTCCGAACACGGACTACCACGACTGGAAACGGCCCTTGGTGGGAGCCGGGCACGTCTGCCAGCATGCGGGCGCGCTACCTCCACGTGCCGGACGCCATGCTCAAGGACGTGGCGCGGAAGATCGCCGGTGCCATCTGGGGCCACCCGGGAACGCCCACTGTGGACAAAAACCAGGACAACGGGGGCTGAGAAGACACCGATGGCCCCCACCGCGAGCGGTGGGGGCCATCGGCATATTGCCCGGTGAGAGCAATGGCGGAGGATACGAGATTCGAACTCGTGAGGGGTTGCCCCCAACACGCTTTCCAAGCGTGCGCCCTAGGCCACTAGGCGAATCCTCCGGGAGGAACAGTACAGGGCGTGGGGGGGTGGTTGCGAACTCGATGGGGGGGTGGGGGATCGGGTAGGGTGGGCGGCAGCCCCTCACGTGGCGCTATCTCGCTGAACTCCCCCAGGGCCGGAAGGCAGCAAGGGTAGGTGGGCTCTGGCGGGTGCGTGGGGGGTCTTTGCGTGGGCCGGCGGGGATGACGGGGCCGGATGTCGGTGGGCCCGGATAACCTCGTAGGCGTGTCCCTTGCTCTGTACCGCCGCTACCGTCCCGAGTCCTTCGCCGAGGTCATCGGACAGGAGCACGTCACTGACCCGTTGCAGCAGGCGCTGCGGAACAACCGGGTCAATCACGCGTATCTGTTCAGCGGGCCGCGAGGCTGCGGGAAGACGACGAGCGCGCGGATCCTGGCACGGTGCCTGAACTGCGAGCAGGGGCCGACGCCGACGCCGTGCGGGGTGTGCCAGTCGTGCGTGGACCTGGCGCGGGGCGGCGCGGGGTCGATCGACGTGATCGAGATCGACGCGGCGTCGCACGGCGGTGTGGACGACGCCCGTGATCTGCGGGAGAAGGCGTTCTTCAGCCCGGCCAGCAGTCGGTACAAGATCTACATCATCGACGAGGCCCACATGGTCAGCCCGCAGGGCTTCAACGCCCTGCTGAAGGTGGTCGAGGAGCCCCCGGAGCACCTGAAGTTCATCTTCGCGACCACCGAGCCGGAGAAGGTCATCGGCACGATCCGGTCGCGTACGCACCACTATCCGTTCCGGCTGGTGCCGCCCGGCACGCTGCGCGACTACCTGGCGCAGGTGTGCGAGCGCGAGGCCATCGCCGTGGAGGACGGGGTGTATCCGCTGGTCGTACGGGCCGGGGCCGGGTCGGTACGTGACTCGATGTCGGTCATGGACCAGTTGCTGGCGGGCGCGGCGGCGGACGGCGTGACGTACGCCATGGCGACCGCGCTGCTCGGCTACACGGACGCCGCGCTGCTCGACGAGGTGGTGGACGGGATCGCCGCGGGGGACGGGGCGGCGGTCTTCGAGATCGTCGACCGGGTGATCGAGGGCGGGCACGACCCGCGCCGTTTCGTCGCCGACCTGCTGGAACGGCTACGGGACCTGGTGATCATCGCGGCCGTCCCGGACGCCGTGGACAAGGGCCTCATTGACGCGCCGCGCGACGTGGTAGAGCGGATGCAGGCGCAAGCCTCCGTGCTGGGCGCCGCCGAGCTGAGCCGCGCCGCCGACCTGGTCAATACGGGGTTGACGGAGATGCGCGGCGCCACCTCGCCCCGCCTCCAACTGGAGCTGATCTGCGCCCGCGTGCTGCTGCCCGCCGCCTACGAGGACGAGCGCTCGTTGCAGGCCCGCCTGGAACGGCTGGAGCGCGGCGTCGCCGCCGGGGTCTCCGCCGGATTCGCCCAGGGCGGCGGCCCGTCCAGCGGCACGGGTCCGGGTCCGGGTACGGGTCCGGCTGCGGGCGCGCCGCAGGCCGTCGGACCCGCCGCCGCCAGGGCCGCACTCGGCGGCGGCCGTACCTCGGGCGAGAACGGTACGGCGTACGCCCCCGCCCAGGCACCGCCCCCGCACCAGGTCCAACCGCAGGCCCAGCCCCCGGCCCCCGCCGTACCCGCGTACGTACCCTCAGAGGCACCCGCCGCCGAGGCCGCCGCGCCCGCCGCACCGCCCGTGCCGCCGCCCCCCGCCCAGACACCCCCGGCCCAGGTGCCGCCCGCCCAGGCACCCCCCGCCCAGCGCCCCGGCGCCTGGCCGTCCGCCGCCTCGCCCGGCCAGCCGCAGAACCGGACCCCGGCGCAGCCCCCGGCTCAGGCGCCCCCGCCCGCCGCGCCGCAGACCCCACCAGCCCAGACCCAGGCGCAGGCCCCCGCCCCGACCGCCTCGCTCGGCGACCCCAGCCGGGTGCGCCAGATGTGGCCGGACATCCTGGAGGCGGTCAAGAACCGCCGCCGCCTGACCTGGATGCTGCTGTTCAACAACGCCCAGGTGGCGGGCTTCGACGGGGAGACCCTCCAGGTCGGCTTCGACAACCCCGGCGCCCGCAACAGCTTCGCGAACAGCGGCAGCGAGGACGTACTCAAGGCCGCCATCAGCGACGCGCTCGGCGTGCAGTGGAAGATCGAGGCGATCGTGGCCCCGAACGGGGGCGGCGGCGCCGGGAGCGCGGGCGGGCAGGGCGGAGGCGGCGGTTACGGAGGCGGCGGTGGCGCCCCCCGCCCCTCGGGCCCGCCGCAGCCGCCGGCCGGTCGCCAGGGGCAGGACCGGCCCCAGGGCGCCCCGAGACCGGACTTCCAGGCCGGACCCCCCTCGTCCCAGGGCCAGGGACAGGGATACGGGCACGACCAGGGGCCGGGCCAAGGTCAGTACCAGTCCCACTCCTCGTCCCAGGCGCCGTCCGCGTCCTACCAGTCCGGGCCGCCCCCCATGGACGACATGCCGCCTCCGCTGGAGGACGACGTCCCCGAGGACGACGACCCGGATCTCGTCGACTCCGCGCTCAGCGGCCACGACCTCTTCGTGCGGGAGCTGGGCGCCACGGTCATAGAGGAGATCGCGCACGACTGAGGGCGCGGCGCACAGGGCGCGGCGCACAGGGCGCGGCGCCCTCAGCGCGGCGCACAGGGCACGGCGCGGGTGCACGGCTGAACGCACGGCGCGGGGCCCGACCGCGTCCGCGGCCCAGGACCCGGCCCAGGACCCGGCCCAAGACCCGACCCGTCCCCGGCCGAGTTCACCACCGGATTCGGGCACCCCACCGCTGGTGGACGCGTTGTACTCCCGTCGGGTGGTCTCCGCCCGGTTCCGATCCTCCGTACGGCGTAGGGCGCTGGGCCGTACGAACACGTAGGCTCGCCCTGTCACGAAAAAGGTGGCACCGCACCGCAGACGCCAGTCAGGAGTGAAACCGTGATTCCCGGTGGTCAGCCGAACATGCAGGCGCTGCTCCAGCAGGCCCAGAAGATGCAGCAGGACCTCGCCACGGCCCAGCAGGAGCTGGCCGAGACCGAGGTCGAGGGCTCCGCGGGCGGCGGCCTGGTCACCGCGAAGGTGACCGGCGCCGGTGAGCTGCGCGGCCTGGTCATCGACCCCAAGGCGGTCGACCCCGACGACACCGAGACGCTCGCCGATCTGGTGGTCGCCGCGGTGCACAACGCGAACGAGGCGGCGCAGGCGATCCAGCAGGCCAAGCTCGGCCCGCTCGCCCAGGGGCTGGGCGGCATGCCCGGCCTCCCGTTCTGACCCCTCCGGAAACCCCACCGGAGAACCGCGGAAACCGTGAGGAAGGCTCGTCGGCGTGTACGAAGGCGTGGTCCAGGACCTGATCGACGAACTGGGCAGGCTGCCCGGCGTGGGTCCCAAGAGCGCCCAGCGGATCGCCTTCCACATCCTTCAGGCCGATCCGGCGGACGTACGGCGCCTCGCGCACGTGCTGTCCGAGGTGAAGGCGAAGGTGCGGTTCTGCGGGGTGTGCGGCAATGTCGCGCAGGACGAGCAGTGCCGGGTCTGCCGTGACCCGCGCCGCGACCCCTCGGTGATCTGTGTGGTCGAGGAGCCGAAGGACGTGGTGGCGGTCGAGCGGACCCGCGAGTTCCGCGGGAAGTACCACGTGCTCGGCGGCGCGATCAGCCCGATTGAGGGCGTCGGCCCCGACGACCTGCGGATAAGGGAGCTGCTGAGCCGTCTCGCGGACGGCACCGTCACCGAGCTGATCCTCGCGACGGACCCGAATCTGGAGGGCGAGGCGACAGCGACGTACCTGGCCCGGATGGTGAAGCCCATGGGACTGCGGGTCACGCGACTGGCCAGCGGCCTCCCTGTGGGCGGTGACTTGGAGTACGCGGACGAGGTCACGCTGGGGCGGGCCTTCGAAGGGAGGCGGTTGCTGGATGTCTGAGACCGTGACGAAGAAGCAGGACCAGGACCAGGGCCAGAAGCAGGCTCAGGCGCAGGGCCAGAGGCAGGACCGGAAGCAGAAGCAGGACCAGATGCGGGGTCGGGCACAGGACGTGGCGGGCAAGGAGCAGGAACCGGACGAGTTCGCCGTACAGATCGCGGACCAGATCGAGAGCTTCATCCTCTCGGTCCGCGAGGTCGCCAAGGGCGACGATCCGGACAGCGCGGTCCCGTACCTGCTGCTGGAGGTCTCGCAGCTCCTGCTGGCCGGCGGCCGGCTCGGCGCGCACGAGGACATCGTCCCGGACGAGCGGTACGAGCCGGACGTCGGTCCCGAGCCGGACGAGGACGACCTGCGGCAGCGGCTCGCGGCGCTCCTCGAACCGATCGACGTCTACTCCGAGGTCTTCGACCCGTACGTGCCGCGGTCGACGCCGGTGGCCTGCCGTATCTCCGACGACATGGCCGATGTCGTGGCCGATCTCACACACGGCCTCGCGCACTTCAGGGCCGGGAGGATCTCCGAGGCGCTGTGGTGGTGGCAGTTCTCGTATCTGTCCAACTGGGGCTCCACGGCCAGTGCCAGCCTGCGCGCGCTCCAGTCGCTCGTGGCCCACGTACGGCTGGACAGCCCGCTGGACGAGCTGGACGGCCTGGACACCGGCGGCGACGGGGACGACGAGGAGGAGCTGGCCGAGGAGGCGGGCAAGGTCATGGAGGCCGAGCTGGGGACGCTGGGGCTGCGCCCGGCGACGTAGGACGCCCCCGCGCCTCCGGCCGTAAAACTTGCGGCTGATCACGCCTCGGGCGACGTATCTCACCATGCGATACGTGCGGGGCGGATCGTGCCTGCTCGTTAAACTGGGCCGACCGCAACAACCCCTGGAAATCCCCCGGCACCCCCTGGGAATCCCTGAGCGAGGAGCGCACGTGGGCCTTGTCGTGCAGAAGTACGGCGGCTCCTCCGTCGCCGATGCCGAAGGCATCAAGCGCGTCGCCCGACGGATCGTCGACACCAAGAAGGCGGGCCACCAAGTGGTCGTCGTGGTGTCCGCGATGGGCGACACGACGGACGAGCTGATCGATCTCGCGGAGCAGGTGTCACCGATTCCCGCGGGGCGCGAGTTCGACATGCTGCTGACCGCCGGTGAGCGCATCTCGATGGCGCTGCTGGCGATGGCGATCAAGAACCTCGGGCACGAGGCGCAGTCGTTCACCGGCAGCCAGGCCGGAGTGATCACCGACTCGGTGCACAACAAGGCGCGGATCATCGACGTCACGCCCGGCCGTATCCGTACGGCGCTTGACGAGGGCAACATCGCGATCGTCGCCGGATTCCAGGGCGTCTCGCAGGACAAGAAGGACATCACCACGCTCGGGCGCGGCGGCTCGGACACCACCGCGGTGGCGCTGGCGGCGGCGCTGGACGCCGAGGTGTGCGAGATCTACACGGACGTCGACGGCGTCTTCACGGCCGACCCGCGGGTGGTCAAGAAGGCCCGCAAGATGGACTGGATCGCCTTCGAGGACATGCTGGAGCTGGCCAGTTCCGGCTCCAAGGTGCTGCTGCACCGGTGTGTGGAGTACGCGCGCCGCTACAACATCCCGATCCACGTACGGTCGTCGTTCTCCGGGCTGCCCGGCACCTGGGTGAGCAGCGAACGGCCCGCGAACCTTCCGCGACCGCAGCAAGCGCGTGCCGCGTACGAGTCAGCACAGGGAGACAGTCCGATGGAGCAGGCGATCATCTCCGGCGTCTCGCACGACACGTCCGAGGCCAAGATCACGGTGGTCGGCGTGCCGGACAAGCCGGGCGAGGCGGCGACGATCTTCCGGGCCATCGCGGACGCCGAGATCAACATCGACATGATCGTCCAGAACGTGTCGGCCGCGGCCACCGCGCTCACCGACATCTCCTTCACGCTCCCCAAGGCCGAGGGCCAGAAGGCGATGGCGGCGCTGACCAAGGCGCAGACGGTCATCGCCTTCGACTCGCTGCGCTACGACGACCAGATCGGCAAGATCTCGCTGGTCGGCGCGGGCATGAAGACCAACCCCGGTGTCACGGCGACCTTCTTCGAGGCGCTGTCCAACGCGGGCGTCAACATCGAGCTGATCTCGACATCCGAGATCCGTATCTCGGTGGTGACCCGGGTCGACGACGTGAAGCCCGCCGTGCAGGCCGTGCACTCGGCGTTCGGCCTGGACAGCGACAGCGACGAAGCGGTCGTCTACGGAGGGACCGGGCGATGAGCGCCGCGCCGCGACCGTCGCTCGCCGTGGTGGGGGCGACGGGAGCGGTCGGCACGGTGGTGCGCGAACTCCTCAGCACGCGCCAGGACGTGTGGGGGGAGATCCGGCTGGTCGCGTCCGCGCGCTCGGCCGGGCGGCTGCTGCCGGTGCGCGGCACCGAGGCGGAGGTCGTCGCGCTCGACGAGGCGGCCTTCGACGGGATCGATGTCGCGCTCTTCGACGTGCCCGACGAGGTGGCCGCGCGGTGGGCGCCGATCGCGGCGGCCAAGGGCGTGGTCGTGGTGGACAATTCGGGCGCCTTCCGGATGGACGACGAGGTGCCGCTGGTGGTGCCCGAGGTCAACGCGCACGCGGTACGGATGCGCCCGCGCGGCATCGTCGCCAATCCCAACTGCACGACGCTGTCGATGATCGTGGCGGTCGGCGCGCTGCACGCCGAGTTCGGACTGACCGAACTGATCGTCTCGTCGTACCAGGCGGCCTCGGGCGCCGGGCAGGCCGGGATCGCGGCGCTGCGCGACCAGATGACGAAGGTCGCGGGGACGGACGCGGGCACGCAGGCGGGCGATCTGCGCCGCACGGTGGGCGACTTCGGGCCGTTCGCGGCGCCGCTGGCGCTCAATGTGGTGCCGTGGGCGGGCTCGCTCGCGGGCGACGACGGCTGGTCGTCGGAGGAGATGAAGGTACGCAACGAGTCGCGCAAGATCCTCGGGCTGCCCCATCTGCGGGCCACGGCGACCTGCGTACGGGTGCCGGTGATCACGACCCACTCGCTGTCGGTGCACGCGCGGTTCGAGAACGAGGTGACGGTCGCGCGGGCGCACGAGATCCTGCGGAACGCGCCGGGTGTCGTGGTCTCCGACGACCCGGGGCAGGGTGAGTTCCCGACGCCCGCGGACGCGGTCGGCACCGATCCCACGTGGGTGGGGCGCGTACGGCGCTCGCTCGACGACCCGTGCGCCCTCGAACTGTTCGTCTGCGGCGACAACCTGCGCAAGGGCGCGGCGCTGAACGCCGTCCAGATCGCCGAGGTGGTGGCGGCGGACATCGCCGTCTGAGGCCGCTCGGGCGCGTCCTCGGCAATGTGCCCGGGGGCTAAGTTGCTGGTCTGGACCACTTGAACTCACGTACCCGAACGTTGGAGACTTTGCATTCCCCCGCGGGAACCGACTCGCTCGGGGGAGCGTCTTTGTGTCAGCGCACTGCCCTATGGTCTGGTCCCTAAGGTGCTGCACACCGAGCGTGGTCCGGGGGGAAGCGTCGGTGCAAACAGGGCGTTGAGGAAGAGCTGGTACGCATGGGGATATTTGACGCTCCGTCGAGCGGCGTGTCTTGCGCGTACAACCCTGAGGGGGGGATGCGTGTCCAACAGTCGTGGCGGAGGCACTGGGTATCGAGACGGCATTCGGACGGCACGGGACGATCACGCCGCCCCGGCTGCCGCGTCCACGCACGTCGGCGTCCGGTGCGCTCTCCGGTGGCATCCCGGTGATCGCGCCCTGGCCGGTCGTGCGGGTCACGGCCGCGGAAGGCGAGGACTCTGACTCGGCGATGGCAGTAGGCACCACGGTCGACCACCTCACCGAGACCTACCGCGCGCACTACCGTTCACTGCTCGGCCTCGCCGCGCTGCTGCTGGACGACACGGCCTCGTGCGAGGACGTGGTCCAGGAGGCGTTCATCCGGGTGCACTCCGCCCGCAGCCGGGTCCGCGAGCCGGAGAAGACCCTGGCCTATCTGCGCCAGACGGTCGTCAACCTCTCCCGCTCCGCCCTGCGCCGCCGCATCCTGGGCCTGAAGCTGCTCTCCAAGCCGATGCCCGACATGGCGAGCGCGGAGGAGGGCGCGTACGAGATCCTGGAGCGCGACCAGCTCAAGGCCGCGATGCGTACGCTTCAGCGCAGGCAGCGCGAGGTGCTGGTGCTGCGATACTTCGCCGACATGACCGAGGCGCAGGTCGCCGAGACCCTGGGTATCTCCCTGGGCTCGGTGAAGGCGTACGGTTCGCGAGGCATCGCGGCGCTGCGCGTCGCGATGGAGGCGACGGCATGACCACCCCCGACGACGCGCACGGTATGGAAGACCAGAACAAGAACCAGGATCAGGACCAGGGCAAGGGCGCGGACCACGGCGAGGGCCGGGGCCGCGACCTGGGCTTCGGCTCCCCCGACGCCGCTGACGCCTCGGGCTCGGACGGCGCTTCCGCCTCGGGCTCCGGCTCCGACCGCACTTCCGCCTCGGGCTCCGACAGTGCGTCCGGCTACGGCTCCGGTGCCGACGGCCTCTTCGGCCTCGACGGCGGCTTCGACTTCGCCAGTCTCGAACTCGACCTCGACAGTGCCGACGGCGTCGAGCACACCCCGGAGGAGGCGGCGCTGCGGGCGCTGCTGCACAACGCCGTCCAGGGCATAGAGGCGTCCCCGGAGGCGCTCGACCACCTGCGGCGCGCGGTCCCGGCCCGCAGGCAGCACCGTCGGCAGGCGCTGGCCGGTGCCGCCGCGGCCGTGGTCCTGGCCGGCATGGCGGTGCCCGCGCTGATCCACGCCGCCGACACCTCCAGCAGCACCAACGCCCTCCCGGCGAACGTCTCCAGCACCCACGCCTCCGCCCCCGGCCAGGACGGCCACACCAACTACTGGGCGGGCGGCCCCTCCTCGGGCCAGGCGGCCACCGGCACCGGCGGCGCGGGCACCTCGACGAAGAGCCCCACCGACGATCCGCCGCCCGCGACCACCGCCCCCTCGGACTCGGCGGCGGTCTCCGCACCCGACTGCTCCAGCGTCCAGCTCGGCCAGGGCACCAGCTCCGCCGACTCCCCGGACTCCTCCGGCCGCGTCTACGGCTGGTTCCGCGTCGCCAACGTCTCCGGCGTCCCCTGTACGGTCCCCGGCAGCGGGCAGGTGCAGGTCCTCGCCGAGGGCTCGGCCGACCCCTCCCGTATCCAGGTCGTCGGCCACACCCCGGGCGACCCGGCGAGCAGGCTGCCCTCCGGCGTCGACGGACCCGTGGTGCTCGCACCGGGTGACACCTACGAGGTGCAGTTCGCGTGGATCCCCGCGGGCAACGGCACCGGCGGTTGCCCCACGACGCCCACCACGCCGCCGACCACCCCGACACCCACGCCGACGTCGAGCGACCCCGCGAGCACCGGCGGCCCCACCGGCTCCGACCCGGGCACCGGCACGGGCAGCGGCAGCGGCAGCAACGGCGCCTCCACCCAGCTGGGCAGCGGTGACCCGCCGACCAGCCCGCCCCCCGGCAGCGTCGCCCTCAACCACACCCCGGCCGCGGGCGCCCCCGTCGTCGACGGCCCCGTCATCCAGAACGCCTGCGCGGGCACCCTCTACACGACGGCCGCGCTCCCCGGCACCACCAGCGGCAACACCACCCCCGGTACGGGGACGAGCGGCGGCACCGGAACCGACTCGGGAGCGACCGGCTCCGGCTCGTAGGGCCTTCGGGCACTGCGGGTACTTCGGCGACTGCGGGTACTTCGGGGACTTCGGGGAACTCTCCCCGGACCCCCTCCCCGCACCTCGCGGGACCAGGACCGGCGCTCCTGGTCACCGGGGGCCGAGCCCTGCGCCTGGCCGCGCGCCCTGCGTCGGCTCCGGGCCGGTGCGGGTCCCCGGTTGCGGGGCCGCGAACGGCCCCCCGTACCGTTGTGGTGTGTACCGGTTCCTGCTCACCCCGCGCTGGCTGGCGGTCAGCGTGCTGTCGCTGCTCGCCGTGCCGTTCTGCGTCTTCATGGGCAGTTGGCAGTTGAGCCGGTTCGAGCTGCGGGTCGACTCCCACAAGAGCGCCGAGCACGCCCAGGGCAAGGCCGTCGCCGAGGCGGCGGTGCCGTTGGCGACACTGCTGCCGCAGCCGCGCACCCAGGTGCCCGACGGCGCCTCGGGTCGTTCGGTCAGCGCGACCGGCCGCTACGACTCCTCCCATCAGCTCCTGGTCCCCGGCCGCACCCTCGACGGCCACGACGGCTACTACGTACTGACCCCCCTGCGGGTCGGCGCGGACGGCGCCGCCCTGCCCGTCGTCCGCGGCTGGCTGCCGGGCGACGCCTCCTCCGCCGCGCGTACCGGTGCCGTACCGGCCGCGCCGACCGGCGAGGTCACCGTGACCGGCGCCCTCCAGTACCCGGAGAGCACCGGCACCGACGGCGTGCAGTCCAACGGCGCGCTGCCCTCCGGACAGCTCGGCATGATCAGCGCCGCCTCGCTGGTCAATGTGCTGCCCTACCCCGTCTACAGCGGCTGGATCACCGCGAGCGACCCCGCCGCGCCGCTGAAGGCGGTGCCCCCGGCGGCGGCCCCCAACAGCGGCCTGGACATCAAGGCGTTCCAGAACCTCGGCTACACCGGTGAGTGGTTCGTCTTCGCCGGCTTCGTCGTCTTCATGTGGTTCCGACTGGCCCGCCGCGAGGCCGAGACACGCGCCGACGCCGCGCTGGGTCTTGTCCCCGACGACGGTGACGACGAGCCGGGGTCCGGGCCGAAGGCGGAATCAGGGCCGGACGCCTCCGGCGCGGGCCGGGCGGACGCTGTGGTCACCGCGTCGGCGTCCGCCGACGCCTAGGGCCGGACGCTTCCGGCGGGGGCCGGGCGGACGCTGTGGCCAGCGCGTCTGCGTCCGCCGACGCCTGGAGCCGTACGCCGAGGCGCGCCCTGGCCGCATGTCCAGCCGTGCGCTGGCCCGGCTGACTGTCCGGATGCCTTTCGTCCGCCGAGGCGCACGTCCAGCTGTCCGGCCGTACGCGCATCCGCCCGCCCGGCCGCTTGGCCGGAGGCCCGGGGCTGGCCCTGGGGTCGGATCCGGGCCGGTCCAACCCCGGGGCCATCGCCCTGCCGCCTACCCGCCCGCGTGCTTCAGCGCGAAGGCCAGTTCCAGACGGACCTGCTTGATCCGCTCCTCCACGACCAGCGAACCGTGCCCCGCGTCGTACCGGTACACCTCGTGCGGCTTGTCCAGCTCCCGCAGCCGCTCGACGTAGTTGTCGATCTGGCGTATCGGGCAGCGCGGGTCGTTCATGCCCGCGCTGATGTAGACGGGGGCGGCGACCCGCTCGACGTAGGTGAGCGGGGAGGACGCCTCGAAGCGGTCGGGGACCTCCTCGGGGGAGCCGCCGAAGAAGGTGCGGTCCAGCGACTTGAGGGCCTCCATCTCGTCGGCGTACGCGGCCACGTAGTCGGCGACCGGGACCGCCGCTATGCCCACCGTCCACGCCTCCGGCTGGGTGCCGAGGCCAAGCAGGGTCAGATAGCCGCCCCAGGAGCCGCCGGACAGGACCAGCCGCCGCGGGTCGGCGAGGCCCGAGGACACAGCCCACTCGCGGACCGCCGCGATGTCCTCCAGCTCGATCAGGCCGACGCGGTGCTTGAGCGCGTCCGTCCACTCCCGGCCGTAGCCGGTCGAACCGCGGTAGTTGACCCGGACCACCGCGAAGCCGTGGTCGATCCAGGCCGCGGGACCCGCCGCGAAGGAGTCCGAGTCGTGCCAGGTGGGACCGCCGTGGATCTCGAACACGGTCGGGAACGGCCCCTCGCCGACCGGCTTCTGGACCAGCGCGTGGATCCGGCCGGCGGGACCCTCCACCCACGCGTCCTCCACCGGCACCGACTCCGGCGCCCGCAGCCCCGGCGCCTCCAGCACGACGGCGCCGGTCGTGGACCGCACCGCGGGCGGGCGCTGCGCCGACGACCACAGGTACTCCACCGTCCCGTCGGGCCGGGCGGTGGCGCCGCTGACCGAACCCGGCGGGGTGTCGAGCCGCGCCAGGGTGCCGGCCGCCAGGTCGTACCGGAACATCTCGCCGCGCGCCTGGTAGTCGTGGACGACCAGCAGCGCCGAGCCGTCCGGATACCACTCCGCGTGCACGTCACCGGGCAGGTCTATGGCCAGCCGCGTCTCCACGCCGGTCGCGGTGTCCCAGATCATCGGCAGCCAGCGGCCGGACCGCTGGTGTCCGACCAGGAGGCGGGTGTCGCCGACGACGGGGGCGAATCCCAGGCAGTCCAGGCCCAGCTCGGCCCGGCCGCCGTCGGTGTCGTCCAGCTCCGCGACCGTCGAGCCGTCCGCGACCGACAGCACCCGCAGCGCGCTGTGCATCGCGTCGCCGTGCTCGGTGTGCTCGATCACGACCAGCGTGCCGTCCTCCGAGAGGTCGCCGACGCTCGCCGACTCCGCGTGCCGGTAGACCTCGACCGGCTCGCTGTCCGGCCGCACCACGTACACCGACGTGCCCTCGTCGTCGGTGGACCGTCCGACCACGGCCAGGCCGCCGGGGCCCAGCGCGAGACCGGCCGGGTAGGACGCCTCCAGGCCGGGCGCCGCCGGTACGTCCTCACCGCCCGCGAAGGGCTGCCGCATCCATATCCCGAACTCGTCCCCGTCCGTGTCCGAGAACCACCACACCCACGCGCCGTCCCGGCTCAGCGTGCCGTCCGTCGTCCCGTTCGGCCGGTCGGTGACCTGCCGTCGCCCGCCCGTCGTCCGGTCCCAGGCGTACAGCTCGTACGTCCCCGTCACGTTCGACACGAACAGGCTGCGGTCCGGGGCGTCCTCGGCCCACTCGGGCAGCCCGACCCGCGGCGCCCGAAAGCGCTTCTCCCACTCCGGCATGGACCCCGCCGGGGATCCGGTGATCTCGTTCATGCCCCCATGATGCTCCGCCCCGACCACATTCGGGCACCCACTCTTCACAGCCTGTGGATAACTCCGTGCCCCGGCCGCCGCGGATCACCGCCCCGCTGCTACGACGCGCCGCCCGCGGGGGCCGTGCCCGCCGTGCCGCGTACGACCACGACAGGGCACGAGGCGTGCACGGTGACCGTGTGGCTGACCGAGCCGAGGAGGGTAGAGCGGAAGGTGCCGTGGCCGCGCACGCCCACCACGATCAGGTCGGCGCCCTCGCCGCTGTCGAGGATGGCCTGGGCCGGGTTGCCGAGCACGGTACGGCGGGTGACGGTCGCTGCCTGTTCCGGCGTGAGGGCCGCCTCGACGGCCCGCGCCAGGATCTGGTCCGCGTTGGCCTCCAGATCGACGTCGTCGGGCAGCCCCGGCAGCCCGGCCCAGCCGTACGCCGACGGCATCTCCCACGCGATGACTGCTTCCAGTGCGGCGCCGGTCAGGGCCGCCTGCCGCGCGGCCCAGCGCAGCGCCTTGAGCGACGGTTCTGAGCCGTCGACCCCGACGACGATCCTGCCTGCGGCCGTGCCCGTACCGGAGCCGATACCGGAGCCCGTGCCGGAATCGGCGCCTGATCCCGTGCCCGAGCCTTCGGCGGAGCCCGAGCCCGTGCCGGAGCCCGTACCCGCGCCCGCTGCCGTGCCCGTCCCCGTGTTCCGCGCCGCCTCGCCCATGGTCGTCTCCCTTGCCTCGCTTGCCCGTCCGACCCCGGAAACGGTCGGCCCACACGCCAAGCGTGCGTGACAAGCGGTGCGTGGCGGGGCATTTCGGGCGGTCGCCGGTCCGCGTCGGATACGCGTCCGGCTTCCGGGCCGGGTCGGCGCGCGCGGCTCCGCGCCGTCGTGGAAGCGGAGGGGCCGGGCCTTCGCGCCTTCGCTGGATACGGAGTTGGCGCCCGCGCGACTCACCGCTGCGGCCGTGGGAAACGGGCTACTGACGGAGGTAGCGGTCGCGCACCAGGGTGAACCGCATGGCCCACTCGGTCAGTTCGGCCAGGCTGCGGCTGGACACGCGGCCGGTGCGGATGGTGCCGTTCGTCAGGACGACGGCCATCCGGAAGACGGATTCGTGGTCCTCCACGACGCACTCGGCGAAACGGATCATCGGCCAGGGGAGGTCGACGGTCTGGCCGTTCTCGCCGAGGGAGATGCCGTAATCGTCCGCAAGTAGTGCGTTCTTCCGGTCCATCGCCAGGAATTCGGGGACGTCGTCCTCCGGCGACCAGGCCGGGACGCCCGGGACCGGGGCGGGCGAATGCGCCGGGTAGGCCGTGGCCAGCGAGGTCGACGGCGGGGTCGACGGCGGGATCGACGGCGGGATCGACGGACCGGGGACGCCGGGCGCGTACGGGGGAGGCGGCGGAACGGCCCCTGAGGCGTACGGGTTGGCGGCGGCCGGAGGAGGCGGGGGTACGGGAGTCCGCGGGTCCGAGGGGCGGGGGGCCGCGTCCCCGGTGCGGTGCGGGGCGTCGCCCGTACCCGCCTCGGCCGTACCCGAATCGCCCAACCAGTCGAGGAGTTGGTCCGTGCTCGGGCGGTGGGAGGGCTCCTTCGTGAGGCAGGCCGCGACCATCGGGCGGATCGCCTCCGGGACCGCGGAGACGTCGGCCTCGTGGTGCACGGAGCGGTACATCAGGGCGACCGGGGTGCCGCCGCCGAAGGCGCTGCCGCCCGCGGCGGCCACCAGGACCGCGCCGAGCGCGAAGATGTCGGCGGCGCCGTCCACGTCACGGCCCTCGGCCTGCTCGGGGGCGAGGAAGCCGGGGGTGCCGAAGGAGGTGCCCGTGGTGGTGATCCGGGTGTTCTCCACGGTGCGTGAGATGCCGAAGTCCAGTACGCGCGGGCCGTCTTCGGCCATGATGATGTTGCCTGGTTTGAGATCGCGATGCACCAGACCGCAGCGGTGGATCGCCTCCAGCGCCTCGGCGAGCGCGGCGCCCAGCGCCTTGAGCTGTACTTCGCCCATCGGGCCCCGCGCGGCGTGCAGTTGGCCGAGCGTCGGACCCTGCACGTACGCCGTCGCCAGCCACGGTGCCTCCGCGTCCGGGTCCGCGTCCACCACCGGCGCCGTATGGAAACCGCCCACCATGCGCGCCGCGGCGACCTCGGCGCGGAAGCGCTCCCTGAAGGACGGGTCCGCGGCCAGTTCCGGCCGCGCCACCTTTACCGCCACGTGGCGGCCTCCCCGCGAACGGGCCAGGTACACCAGGCCCATTCCGCCTTCGCCGAGCTTGCGAACGACGACGTAGCTTCCGATGCGGGTCGCTTTCGCGTCGGCGCCTGTCGCTGTGCCGTTGGAGCCGTTCGAGGCGCTCGCGCCGTTCGTATCGCTCGTGCCGCTCGTGTCGTTCGGGCCGTGCACGCCCAGCCGCCTCCTCGCGTCCCCCGTCTGGCCAGGCGCCCAGTATGACGGCCCCTCTGCGGAGTGCGGTCCCTCATTTCGCGCGGGTGCGGGCCCCGCCCTACGACAGCAGGGAGCGGATTGCGGCGCGGTCGACGGTGGTGAGGGCGCGGACGAGGGGCGGGGTGAGGAAGACGAGGAGGAGGCCGAGGAGGGAGGCGCCGGCGATCTGGAGGGGGGAGGAGAGGTAGTAGGCGTGGTGGACGCCGCCGGAGGTGTACTCGAAGAGGCGGTAGCCGGGCCAGTCGACGTAACGGGGGAAGACCCACGCGTAGGCGGGGTAGAGGGCGACGGTCCAGCCGGTGACGAGGAAGGTCAGGGTGAGGACGAAACTCGCGACGCGCCAGGGGAACATGAGGACCTGGAAGAGGAGGGCCTTCCAGGCCGAGGCGTCGCGGAGCCTGGCGGTCATGGCGGCCCAGCGGCCGGGGGTACGGGGCGCGGGTACGGGGGCGGGCTCGCCGACGCGGAGGGAGAGCAGGCTCCCGGCGCGGGCGCGTTCGGCGCCGCAGAGCGCGCGGGCCCCGGTCAGCATCGCGGCCAGGACGGGCACCCCGATCGCGGTGAGGACGAGGCTGGTGCCGACGGCGAACATCGTGACGGCGAAGACGAATCCGGCGATGGCGATCGGTAGCGATGTGAGCGCGTAACCGACCTCGCGGAAGGTGACGGCGGAGAAGGGCGCGCGCCAGAAGCCGGGCGGGACGCGGCCGGGTCCTGGACCCTTCGCGGGCGAACCGTACGCGGGATGCCCGGCGTCCGGAGCCGCCAGCAGGCCGGGCCGGGCCTGCGACGCGGCGGCGGGAGGAGAGGAGTGCGGCTGCGCGGTGGACGCCTGAGTGGCGGCGGCCTGAGTGGCGGATGCCTGCGCGGCGGACGCCTGAGTGGCGGCGGTCTGAGCGGCGGCGCTCTGAGTGGCGTGGGGGAATGTGCTGGCGGTCATCGCTGGCCTCGAATCATCGCGGTGGGGACCGTTCCGTCCTGATACCTAGACGATCCCGCTCGGCACCCCTCTCGCGGCATCCGGCAGCCCGGCCGGTCGGGGGTGGGGCCAGCCCCACCCCCTGCCATTCTTGAACGGTGCGCGAAACAGGAGACGTCCCGCCCGAATCCGGCCCGTCCGGCCCGTCAGACCCCGCCGGCCTGTCAGCCCCCGCAGCCCCCGCCGCCCCCGTCGTCATGAGCGGTACGCCCGGCTCCTTCGCCAGGAGCGTGCTGGCCGACCGCCACCCGGCGCTGATCAGGCAGGTAGCGGACGCCTTCCCGTACCCGCCCGAGCAGCGCCGCGCACTCGACGCGCTCGCGGAGGAGACGGCCGCGCCCGCCTCGGCCGACGCGACCTCGGGCCCGCCGATCGGCCCGCTGTCGACCCGCACCGGCACCGACACCCGCGCCGACGACGTCCGACGGTGGGCGGAATGGGGCGCGGAGGCGTACGTCGGCCGTACGTCGTGGTACGAGGTGCCCTTCCTGTGGGCGGAGAGCTACTTCTACCGCAGGCTGCTGGACGCGGTCGGCTACTTCGGGCCGGGGCCGTGGCAGGGCGTCGACCCCTTCGCGCCGTTCAAGCGCGCCGAGTTGACCGGGCCCGAGGTCGCCGACGAACTGGCCGCCCTCGACGCGCTCGACGACCTCGCCCCCGACGACCGGGACCGCGCCGTCCTCCAAGGCGCCCTGTGGGGCAACCGCGCGGACCTCGGCTTCCGCATCTCCGCGAACGGGCCTACGGCGCACGGGTCTACGGCGGAAGCGTCCTCTACGAACGCGTCCTCTACGAACGCGTCCTCTACGAACGCGTCCTCCACGAACACGTCCTCCGCGCACGCGTCCCCCACCCACGCCCCCACAAGCACCCCCTCCGACGACCTCCTCGCCGACGACAGCGCCGCCCTCTGGCGGCACCTCGCCGCCGCCCCGCCCGGCACCGCGGCGGTGACCGTGATCGCCGACAACGCGGGCCGGGAGCTGATCCCCGACCTGATCCTGATCGACCATCTCCTGCACACCGGCCGCGCCGCCACCGCGGTCCTGCACGTGAAGCCGTACCCGTACTTCGTCTCGGACGCGACGACCTCGGACGTCGTCGACTGCCTGCGCCGGATCGGGCAGGCGCCGGGCCGCAGAGCACGGGAGACGGGCGCGCGGCTGTGGTCGGCGCTGGGCACCGGCCGACTCGTCGTCCGCGCGCACCCGTTCGCCTGCGCGCCGCTGCCGTACGCGGACATGCCCGCCGATCTGCGGGCCGAACTGGGCCGCGCCACACTGACGGTGCTCAAGGGCGACCTCAACTACCGCCGCCTGGTGGGCGACCGCCTGTGGCCCCCGACGACCGAATTCTCCCTGCCCACCGGCTACTTCCCGAGTCCGCTGGCCGCCCTGCGCACCCTCAAGTCCGATGTCATCGTCGGCCTCGACGCCGGTACGGTCACCGCGCTCGACGCCAACAGCGCGGCGAACGGCGCGGCTTGGCGTACGAGCGGGACGTACGCCGTCGTCCAGGTGCGTACGGTCTGAAGCTCCGGCCCCGCGGGGAAGGACCGTCTCCGCCCTCTTCCCCGGCACGCCCGGACACACCGGGCCGCACCCTCTAGGCTGCAACCGCCGTACGCGCATGATCAGTTGATCAGACGCGTGCGGTGCAGCGCGCACCGACAGCGTGAGACGACACAGGACGACGACGTGAAGGGCGGACAGGGCGATGGGTGTGGCGATCCGGAGGGCCGGGGCGGACGACCGGGAGGTCGTGGTCGGGGTGCTGGACAAGGTGTTCAGGAACGACCCCGTGAGTAGCTGGGTCTTCCCCGACCCGGAGCACCGGCTGCGCAAGCACGCGTCGTTGATGGGCGCCTTCGCCGACCAGGTACTCGCCGACGGCTACGTCGACATGACGGAGGACGGCAAGGCGGTCGCCCTGTGGATGTCGATACCCGCGACCACCGACGCGCCCGAGGACGCCCAGGCGCACGCGGACGACGACGACCCCGCCGCCTTCCGCGAGGCGGTCGACCCGGACAACGAGCGTGTCGAGCAGATCGCCCGCATCCTCGGCGAGGGCCACCCCACGGGCCCCGCCCACGAATACCTGCTGCTCATCGCCGTGGACGCGGAGTTGCAGGGCCAGAGCCGCGGCACCGAACTGATCTCCGCCGTCCTCGAACGCTGCGACCGCGACGGCCTGTCCGCGTATCTGGAGGCCAGCAGCGAGCGCAGCCGCGGCCTGTACGAGCGGCTCGGCTTCGTCTTCACCGGCCGCACGATCGACCTCCCGGACGGGCCTCACATGTGGCCGATGTGGCGCGAGCCGCGCGCCGCGGCCGTATAGGCGTACGCGCAGCCGTACAGGCAGCCGTACCTCCTAGGTGGAGGTACGGCACCCCCGCCCGCGGGTAAGGAGCAGGAGAGGCACGGCTGTTGGTACGCGGCCGCGCGCGGGGGAGAGGCGGCGGGGCGATGACGGACACGGGAGCGGCAGCCGGTACGAATACGGGTACGGGTACGGGTACGGGCGGCGGTTCGCGGGACGCGGCGGGGACGAACGGCCCGGCCACCCTGCGCCAAGTCGCCGGACTCGCCCAACGGCACGGCTTCGGCGAGTCCCGCGCCGTCCACGCGCTCGGCGGCGGTGACGTCGGCTGCGTCGCCTTCGGCCTCGCGGTCGTCCTGCTCGCGCCCGGCATCGGCCTGGTCCTCCACCCGTACAACCCGGTGGTCACCTCGATCGGCGTCACCTTCCTCGTCCTCGCCCTCGCGCTGCCGATCACCGCGTTCCGTTACGAGAAGCGCCGCGACAACCGCATCCCGCGGCTGCACGTCTTCGACGGCGGCATCGTCATCACCCGCCCGGCCCGGATCGACGTCCACGCCTGGCCGGACATCCGCGTCGTCGAGCGCGAGGACTCCGTCGCCATCGGCCAGGGCGGCACGACGCGTCAGGTCCACCGCCTCGAACTGCACGCGATAGACGGCGACGTGCTGTGCTCCCTGGGCGACGCCTTCGACACCGTCACCGTCGTCAGAGCCGCGATCGCGGGCGGCGCGCATACGTCATAGCGACGCGCGACCGAGAGCGCGCAGGTCCGTCAACTCGGCACCCCTATCGCACCGTTCGGGTACCCGCCTTGTGGTTTTTTGGGGGCGGCGCGGGACTAGGAGGGGAGGCGCTCTTGGAGGTGGACCGTGACGGTGTCGCCCTCTTGTTTGCTGATGGCTTTGCGCAGCTCGGCGGTGACGGGGAGTTTGTGGGTGCCGTCGCCGAGGGCCATGAAGGAGCTCTGGAAGGGGTGGCCGTCGATCGTGCCCCGGACCTTGACGAGGCCGCGGGTGCCGAAGAAAGCGGCGGACTCGGGCCAGACGACGTAGGTCCAGCCGCCCTTGTTCGGGCTTTTCAGCAGGGTCGCGGTGAATCGCATGTCCATCGTGGATACCGCCTGTTCAGCAGCTTTCGGTGGCGCGCCCCGGCCCGGGTCGTCCGCGGGCGTTCACCAGGTAGGACCGGCGACGAGGCGGAAACTCATCGCGGGCCGCGAAGGCTGACGTGCGGGCGGCGGGGGCTCATCTACAGTGCTGCGGTCAGTGCCTGTCAGCCGGTGATGTGAGAAGGAACAGCGGACCATGCCGACCGAGACGTTCGAGTTCCAGGTGGAAGCGCGTCAGCTTCTGCAGATGATGATCCACTCGATCTACTCCAACAAGGACGTGTTCCTGCGCGAGTTGGTGTCCAACGCCTCGGACGCGTTGGACAAGCTGCGGCTCGAAGCGCTGCGGGACAGCGAGTTGGACGTGGACGTGTCGGACCTGCACATCGGGCTGGAGGTGGACCGGGAGGCCCGTACGCTCACCGTGCGGGACAACGGGATCGGGATGTCCCGGGAGGAAGTGGTTCAGCTCATCGGGACGATCGCCAACTCGGGGACCGCGAAGTTCCTGCGGGAGCTGAAGGAGGCCGAGGGCGCGGGCGCCGCCGAGGGCCTGATCGGGCAGTTCGGGGTCGGGTTCTACGCGAGCTTCATGGTGGCGGACGAGGTCACGTTGCTGACGCGGCGCGCGGGGGAGACCGAGGGCACGCGGTGGACGTCCAGCGGTGAGGGGACGTACACCGTGGAGACCGTCGAGGACGCCCCGCAGGGGACGGCGATCGTGCTGCGGCTGAAGCCGGAGGACGCCGAGGACCGGCTGTACGACTACACCTCGCCGTGGAAGATCAAGGAAATCGTCAAGCGGTACTCGGACTTCATCACCTGGCCGATCAGGATGGCCGCGGAGCCCGCGCCCGGAGGCGACGCCGACACCGACACCGACACCGACACCGAAGGCGACACCGAGGACGGTACTGACGCGGCGGCTCCCAAGCCCGAGCCCCAGCTCGAAACGCTGAACTCCATGAAGGCCCTGTGGGCCCGCTCCCGCGACGAGGTCAGCGACGCCGACTACCACGAGCTGTACAAGCACATCAGCCACGACTGGAACGACCCGCTGGAGATCATCCGCCTCCACGCGGAAGGCACCTTCGAGTACCAGGCGCTGCTGTTCATCCCGGCGCACGCGCCGCAGGACCTGTTCATGCGCGACTACAAGCGCGGCGTCCAGCTCTACGTGAAGCGCGTCTTCATCATGGACGACTGCGAAGCGCTGATGCCGCCGTACCTCCGCTTCGTCAAGGGAGTCGTCGACGCGCAGGACCTCTCGCTGAACGTGTCGCGCGAGATCCTCCAGCAGGATCGCCAGATCGAGCTGATGCACCGTCGGCTGGCGAAGAAGGTGCTGTCGACGGTCAAGGACATGATGGCCGCGCGGCCCGAGCAATACGCCACATTCTGGCGGGAGTTCGGCCGCGTCCTGAAGGAGGGGCTGCTCGGCGACTTCGAGAACCGTGACGCGATCCTCGGCGTCAGCTCCTTCGCCAGCACGCACGACAAGGACGCGCCGACGACGCTCGCGCAGTACGTCGAGCGGATGAAGGACGGCCAGGAGCACATCTTCTACGTCACCGGCGAATCGCGGCAGGCCGTCGAGAACTCCCCGCACATGGAGGCGTTCCAGGCCCGCGGCATC
The DNA here is from genome assembly GCF_055558595.1 of Streptomyces sp. NPDC025721. NCBI lineage: Bacteria > Bacillati > Actinomycetota > Actinomycetes > Kitasatosporales > Streptomycetaceae > Streptomyces > Streptomyces sp. NPDC025721. The sequence continues at coordinate 70,621 of NZ_JBVHMF010000001.1, forward strand.
GAGGTGCTGCTGCTGACCGACCCCGTGGACGAGGTCTGGGTCGACACGGCACCGGAGTTCGGCGGCAAGCAGTTCCGCTCCGTCGCCAAGGGCGAGGTCGACCTCGGCACGGAGGAGGAGAAGCAGGAGGCGGGGACCGAACGGGAGAAGCAGCAGGAGGAGTTCGCGGGCCTGCTCGCCCGTATGACGGAACTGCTGAGCGAGCAGGTCAAGGACGTACGCCTCTCCTCGCGGCTCACCGTCTCGCCCGCCTGCGTCGTCTCGGACACCAACGACGTGTCACCGGCGCTGGAGAACATCTACCGCGCCATGGGCCAGGAGATCCCGCACGCCAAGCGGATTCTCGAACTCAACCCCAAGCACCCGCTGGTCGTCGGCCTCAACCGCACCCACGCCGAGCGTCCCGACGACCCCGCCCTCGAAGAGACCACCGAACTCGTCCACCAGCTCGCCCTGTTGGCGGAGGGCGCCGAACTCCCCGACCCCTCCCGCTTCGTGAAGCTGGTCGCGGACCGCCTCGAACGCACCTTGTGAGACGGGGTTCTTGAGGGCGTTGGGGCCGGGGGCCGTATGGATCGCCGTACGGCCCCCGGTTCTCCGCGTGAGCCCCTGTACGCGTGAGCCCCTGTGCGCGAGCCGCCGCACCGCGCGACCCCCGTACGAGAGCCGCCGCACGCGCGACCCCCGTACGGCGAACCCCCGTACGCGCGCCCTCTATACGTGCGGCGTCGCCGCGACCGCCTGCTCCGCCGTCCACCGGTCCATCCGCTCCCACTGCCCGAGCAGCCACTCGCTGCGCGCCGCGTCCCCGACCGGGACCTCGGCCGCCGGTATCCGCCACCAGTGGACCCGCACCGGGCGGCGGAACGGCAGGAAGTCCCAGGCGGCGCGCGCGGACGCGATGACGTCGAGGCCGGAGTGCACGATGAAGACCACCTCGGCGGTGGGCGCGGCGGCCAGTACGGCGAGGCTTCCGGCGTCCCGCGGCGGCAGCACGTACCGCAGCCGGGCCGCGCGGGCCGCGCGCCGGTACTGGCCGAGGCGGCGCAGGCTGGCGATGGCGCGGCGGTGGCGGCGCGGGGTGAAGTTGCCGCCCTCGGGGAAGATCACGAGCGCGTCGCGCGACCGCAGCCCCGCCGCCAGTTCGGTGATCGCGTCCTCGGCGGTGCCGTGCGCGGGGGGCAGGAAGCAGTGCGGGACCCGGCCGAGCAGGACGTCGAGGCACGGATCGGCGCGCAGGACGCCCTTCAGCACGGTGTGCGGCAGCAGGCGTACGTCGGTGAGCAGCGTCTGGAGGAGCAGGAACGAATCGCCGACACCCGCGTGCCGGACGAACACCACGAGCGGTACGTCCGGCGGCCGGTCGCCCACGGGCAGCGCGGGCGTCATCTCCACCTCCAGGCGGAACAGCCGGTCCGCCACCTTGCGCAGTACGGCCAGCAGCCGCGCGAGGAGTGCGAACGCCTCGGCCGCCCGCCGGTCCCGGTCCGCCCGGGGGTGGTGCAGGAAGAGCGCGGAGGCCGCCAGCACTCCCGTGAGGTCCACGACGAGGTAGACGAGCAGGAATCCGGCCATACGCGTCGGCCGCCACGCGCCGCGCGACGGGATCGACACGGGCGCGCTGAGTACGGTCACGGTGATGAGGAGCGCCGCGGCCACCGGTATCAGCGCGACCACGAGCGCGGTGGTGACCGTACGCCGGGCGGCCGTGACCAGCGCGGCGCCCGCGGCAGCGGCGGCGGTGCCGGTACGGGTACGGGTACGGGTACGGGTCGACGGCCGGACCCGCGCGGCCGGGTCGGCGCTCGCGAGCGCGTCCGTATCTGAACCCGCCGGGCCCGTGCTCGCTGGACCCGTAGCTGGACCCGTGCCTGAACCCGCCGGACCCGGCCCCGCGTTCAGGCCCGAGTCGAGGCCCGTCACGCCGGACCCTCGGCGGAGTGCGGGTCCTCGGCGCCGGAGCCCTCCGGGACAAGGGACTTGGGGGCGGCCCCGTCGAGCGCGCTCTCCAGATACCGCGACGACGCGGCGTAGGCCCGCTCGATACGGTCCGCCGTCTGCCCGAAGGCCCGGTGCCGCAACTGGCCCAGCGCCCCGGCCGCTTCACCGGACGCCGCCCCGCTGGGCAGTACGTGCACGGTCACGTCCGACGGCAGGTCGGCCATGTCGCGGGCGAACCGGTGCCTGCGGGCGATCTCGAAGGCGACCATGGCGACGTCCCACGGCAACTTCGGCGGCGTCAGCGGCCGTTCGATGCGGCCGACCTGGAGGACGTAGATCTCGCGCGCGCCCAGGGCGACGGCCCTGCCCACCGGGATGCTGTTGACGAGGCCGCCGTCCACGAAGTGCTCGCCGTCGACGTCGACCGGCGGCAGCAGTCCGGGCACGGCCGACGAGGCGAGCACCGCCTCGATCAGCGGGCCGCGGTCGAACCAGTGCTCGGCGGCGTTCTCGATGCTCGCCGCCACGCACTGGAAGGGCACCTCCAACTCCTCGATGAGCGCGACCTGTACGTGCTCACGCAGAAGGTCGACCAGCGGCGCCGGGGTGTAGAGGTGCGTACGGCTCCGCACGGCGGTGCTCACGCGGCCCATCAGCGAACCGGCGAACACCCCGGCCTTGCCCAGCCCCGTCCACAGCTCGATCAGCCGGCCGACGGCGGTCTGCGACGGCTCGGCGGCCACGGCGGCCCCGTTGATCGCTCCGACGGAGGTCCCGAGCACCATCCCCGGCTTCACCCCCTGCGCGAACAGAGCCTTGAGCATGCCCACTTCGTACGCCCCGAGGGCCCCGCCGCCCCCCAGCACGAACGCCGGTCCCCCCGCTTCACCCGCACTGTGGTCCATGCCAGAACGCGTGCCCCCGCTCCTTCCCCCCAATCAGCCGCCCGAACTCGCCACAGGCGCGGTGCCGCCTCGACGGCCGGGCGCTTTCGCGGCGGACGGCGCGGGCCGTAGCGGACCGGCGTACGCCGTCGGGGCGGCGGCTGCGTCCTTGCGCCGACCGGGGCTTCGCGAGCGGGGGGTGGCGGCGGGGCGGTTGGAGCAGACTGGTGGGCCGCGTCGCGTCGGGGCGAGCCGGGCGGGCCGAGCCGGTGCCTTCGTCCTCCTTCCGCCGAGCCGGTCCGGTGCCGACCGCCACGTCACGGCGAAGGGCGTACACCGATGACCGAACCCCCGACGACCGAAGAGCCTCCGACGACCGGCCAACCCCCCACGGCCACATCCACGGCGCGCACCGCTGCTGTCGGCGACGACGAAAAGGCCGTACCCGAGGAGGAGTTGCGCCTGACGTTTCCGGGCGACCGCAGCGAGGAGGCCGGTTACGCGATCACGCTGCGCGCCATGGCCCGCCGACTGCCCCAACTGGTGCGCCGGGCGCTCGGCATGGCCTGGCACGTGGACCGCAAGGCGGTCACCGCGCTGCTCGCCTGCCAAGTCCTGTCCGGCGTGCTGGAAGCGCTCGGCCTGCTGGCGGTGACCGGCACGATCACGGCCGTCATCGCGTCGGGCCACATCGACGAACGGCTCCGCCAAGCCGCGCCCTCCCTGGCCCTGTTGGCGTCGGCGGCGGGCGTACGGGCGGTGCTGGGCATCGCGATCACCGGTCTGTCCACGCGCCTGGCCCCGCGGATCTCGCGGGAGGCGGAGCTGCGGCTGCTGGACGCGGCGACCCACGCGGAGCTGACCGCGTACGACCACCCTGGCTACAACGACCGTTGGGACGCGGCCGACCGGGGCGTCGAGGTCTCGCAGGACATGCTCAACCAGTCCCAGAACATCCTCGCCGCCGCCGCATCGTTGATCGCCGCCGCGGCCGTACTGACCAGCGTCCACCCCGTGTTGCTGCCGCTGCTCGTCCTGGCCGCGCTGCCGCAGGCCATCGCGGGCGTACGGGGGGCGCGGCTGAACTACCTCGCGTCGCTGGAGACGATGAAGGACCGCCGCCTGCTGAGCGTCCTGCGGTGGAATCTGGTCGACAAGCAGCACGCCGACCAGATCCGTTCCGGCACGATGGCCGACTTCCTGCTCGGCAAGTACCGCGCGGCCGGGGCGCGGGTGGACGCCGCGACCGACCGGGCCGCCTGGCGCGCGGCGAAGATGTCGCTCGTCGGGAGCCTGGCCGGGGGAGTCGCGGCCGGAGCGGTCTGGGCGGCGCTGCTCTTCCTGATCAGCACCGGCCGCGTGTCCGTCGCGTCCGCGGGCACGGCGACGTTCGCACTGCGCACGGTCGCTTCAGGACTGCGCGGCATCATCGGCTACGGCGCCATCATCTTCCGTACCGGGATGTACCTTGACGACTGGTCAGATTTCCTGGACGAGGCCGGTGGCCACCGGATCGCCCGCGGCGAGACCGTACCGACCGGCCCGGCCGTCGTACGCGCCGACCGCCTCACGTACACCTACCCGCACGCCGACCGGCCCGCCCTGCTCGATGTCAGCCTCGACGTGCGGCGCGGCGAAGTCCTCGCCCTGGTCGGCGAGAACGGCTCGGGCAAGACCACCCTCAGCAAACTCCTGTCCGCCCTCTACCTCCCCGACCGCGGCGCCGTCGTCTGGGACGGCGCCGACACCCGCACCCTGGACGCGCACGCCGCCTGGTCACGCGTGGCCGTCGTACCCCAGGAGTACGCGAAGTGGCCGCTGACCGCCCGCGACAACATCACGCTGGGCCAGCCCCGAACCGACCACCCGCACAGGGCGGTTGATACGGCCGCCCACGCCTCCGGCGCCGACGAGGTCGTCACGTCCCTGCGCTCGGGCCTGGACACCCTCCTGGCCCGCGAGTGGTGGGGCGGCCAGGAACTCTCCGGCGGCCAGTGGCAACGCGTCGCCCTCGCCCGCGCCTTCCACCGCGACGCCGGACTCCTCGTCCTCGACGAACCCACCGCCGCCCTCGACCCCCGCGCCGAACACCGCATCTTCACCGGCCTGCGCACCCTCGCCGCCGACCGCGCCGTCGTCCTGGTCACCCACCGCCTCACCAACGTCACCGTCGCCGACAAGATCGCCGTCCTCGACCAGGGCCGCCTCGTCCAATACGGCACCTTCGCCCAACTCCGCGTCACACCCGGCCTCTTCCACGACCTCTGGCTCCTCCAGAACGACCGCGCGCCCGGCATCCCCGCCCAGCCCCCCGGCCCCGTGGAGCGGCAGCAGACGGCCGACCTCTGAGGCCGAGAGACGACTACGGAGGCGCCGGAATTTCCGACACGCCGCCGGTCCGGCCGCACTTCGCCCCGGCCGACGCCCCCTGCCGCTTCGTAGCGGAGCGTCCTATGATCGTCGCGCTACGTGGGAGGGGGTGGGCCATGGCGGCGGGGGGATCGGCTTCGCGGCGGGCTCAAGAGGCGCGTCGGCAGGAGCGGTTGCTGCGGGAGCAGTGGCAGGCGGCGCGGCGGCAGGCGCGGCAGTGGGAGAGCGCGAGCGAGGGCGAACAGCGCGTCAGCGCGCAGTTGTTGGTGCTGACCGAGCGCGGCTGGCGGCTTCTGGTGGACCGGCGGTGGCCGGGTACGCGGTCCGCGAACGTGGACATGCTGCTGGTCGGGCCCGCCGGTGTCTTCGTCGTGGACGTCAAGAACTGGCGCGCCGACCCGGAGGTCGAGGACGGCCGGCTCCTCGCGGGCGGTGAGGTGAGGGACGAGCACGCGCGCAAGCTCTCGGCGGTGACCAAGACCGCCGAGACGGCGGTCGCCTCGTTGGGGATGTCCCCGGTCGCGGTCCGGCCGCTGATGGTCTTCGCCGACAAGCGCGTGGACACCGCGCTGGGGAGAATCCGGCTCCTGGGGGAGCGGGAGGTCGGTCCGTATCTGCTGGCGGAGCGTCACCGGCTCAACGCCGCCTCGGTGAGCGTCATAGCCGACCACCTGGGGCGGGTGTTCCCCGAGTACGAGGGATCGTCCGTCACAGAGCCGGTCACAGAGCCGGCCACAACGTCGACTACGGCGCCGTCCAGCGTGCCGCGCTCCGGACGCCAAGAGCAGCTCGCCGCAGGGCTGTTCGACCTCGACGGCATGCGCGAGGCCGCGTTGGACGCCGCCATGCGGGCACCGATCGAGCAGTGGATGACCTTCCTCGCCCAGGACCAGATGGCCCTCGTCCGCCGCAACTGGTCCGGCCCCGCCCGTATCAGCGGACCCGCCGGTACGGGCAAGACCGTCGTCGGTCTGCACCGCGCGTCCTACCTCGCCCAACGCACCACGGGACGCGTCCTGTACGTGACCTTCGCCAGCAACCTCCCGCGCGTGCAGGAGACGTTCCTGCACGCGATGTCCCCCGCGGTCGCCGACCGGGTGGAGTTCCGCAGCCTGCACTCGTGGGCGCAGCAGTACACGCAGGACCGCGGTGTGCCGGTGAATCTGAACGGGGACAAGGCCGAGACGGCCTTCAGCCTCGCCTGGACGCACGCCGGGCGCGACAGCCCGCTGACCGAACTCGACCCGCTGCCGCGCTACTGGAAGGACGAGATCGACTACGTCATCAAGGGCCGCGGGATCACCTCCTTCGAGGAATACGCCGTCCTGCCGCGCCGCCGCCGTCGGGTGGGCCTGCGAAGGCCCCACCGGCAGGCGGTCTGGGGACTCTACGAGGCGTACGAGTCGCTGCGCGTCCAACGCGGCGTGCACGACTTCAACGACGTGCTGACCCTCGCGCTCGCCGAGGCGAGCAGCTCCACCGAGGCCGCGCCGTACGCGGCCGTCATCGTCGACGAGGTCCAGGACCTGACCCTCGTCGGGGTCAAGCTGCTGCACGCCCTGATCGGCGACGCTCCCAACGGCCTGCTGCTCGTCGGGGACGGACAACAGGCCGTCTACCCCGGGGGATTCCGGCTCTCCGACGCGGGCATCGACATCCGCGGCGAGCGCGGGCAGGTGCTCAGCACCAACTACCGCAACAGCAAGAACATCCTCGACGCGGCCCTCGCGGTGGTCGCCGACGACGCCTTCGAGGACATCGACGGCGTACGCAGCTCCGGCGCCAGGGAAGTCGACCTGACCTACCACGACGGCCAGGTGCGGCGTGTGGACCGGCCGACCGTCGAGGACCACGACCGGGCCCTGCTGGAAGCGCTGTTGGCCCTGACCCCCGCCGAGCGGGCCGACTCCGCCGTGCTCTGCCCCTCCGTACGGGCCATCGGCCGCTACCGCGACCTCCTCACGGCTTCCGGCCTCCCGGTCTGCCCGCTGGAGCGCTACGCCGGTCACGCCGTCGAGGGCGTCAAGCTCGGAAGCTACCGGCGCGCCAAGGGACTTGAGTTCAAACGCGTCTACCTTCCGCGGTACGACACCTCCCTGCTGACCGGCGCCGAAGGGCTCTCCGAGACCGAGCGCGAGCGCCGCGAACTCGGCCGCAGCCAGCTCTTCGTCGCCATGACCCGCGCCCGCGACACCCTCTGGCTGGGCAGCGTCACTCCCGTCGTCCAAGCGTGACGCGTCTACGGACGCTCGGCGCGCAGCCTCCGCAGGAGGTCGCGGCTCGCGACGGTGAAGGGGTGGTCCTGGCCGAGGCTCTGGGCGCGGCGCGCGACGACGTCGTCCATGAGCGCGATGCCTTCGTCGGTGTGACCGAGCGCGGTGCGGGTGCGGGCCTGGAGCTGGCGGGCGGCGAGGGCGATGGGGTAGTCGGGTCCGAAGCGGTGCAGATAGGTCTCGGTCACCTCGCCGATCTCGCTGTCGGCTTCCTCGAGGCGGCCCAACTGGAAGAGCGCCCAGGCGTGGTTGTGGCGGGCCCCCACGGAGACGGTGTGGTCGACGCCGAGGTGTTCCGCGCACTGCCCCGGCAGCGACAGCAGGCCCGTGCGTCCGTCCTCCGCGGTCAGTTCCGCGGCGCCGAGCGCGGCCAGGATGCTGGACCGGGAGCGCAGCGTCAGCGGATGCCACGGCCCCAGCGCGGCCTGGCGGCCCGCGGCCGTGGCGTACAGGAGCGTCAGCGACTCCTCGGCGTGGCCGAGATTGCGCAGGACGAGTTGGAGCCCGTGCGCGCTGTCGAGGCTGTCCGGGTCGTCGGCTCCGAACCGCTGCCGCTGGGCGGTGAGCGTGCGCCGCAGCGACTCCTCGGCCTCGGTGTAGCGGCCCAGCCGGAACAGGACCCGTCCGGCGCGTGAGCGTGCCGCGAGTACGGCCCGGTGCCCGTCGCCGAGCGTCCGCGCCGCGATGTCCGCCGCCGCGCCGACGGTCTCCCACGCCGACGGGTAGTCGCCGGTGCGGTGCATCGCGGTGGCCAGCCGGGTGGCCACCTCCAACACCTCGGCGACGACGGCGGGTTCGCCCGTCCGCCGGAGCAGTGCGCGTACGTGGGGCGCCAGGAGCCGCAGCCGCGGATCGTACGGGCCCGCGTCGGGCACCTCCGGCAGCGCGGCGCCGAGCAGGCGGCCGGCCGTCGCGTCCAGCACAGGGGCCTGCGCCGCCGGGGTGGCGGCCACGACACTGTCGAGCAGTACGCCGTGCCCGAGAACGCAGCGCAGCCCCGCGTTGTCGCCGACGTCGACCCGTTCGACGAGCGAGTGGTCGAGCAGGGCGCGCAGCGCCGACTCGGCGCGACCGCGGGGCAATACGGCGCTGATGCCGTCGTCGTTGAGGACCGACAGCGGCAGCGGCTCGGGGGCCAGCCGGGCGATCAGACGCAACAGGTCGACCGCTTCGGGCAGTCCGCGCGCCGCGAAGGCGTCGAGCGTCAACTGCCAGGTCTGTCCCACCAGATGGCGGGGGTCCGCATCACTCAAGGCATCGGCCCCTCGGTCGAGCAACTGGACTGGGAGTTCTTCCTCCAGATGGCGTCCGTACACATCCATCGTCCAGGGCTCTATGACCTGGTGGGAGAGGAAGCCGCCCGCGAGGGTGAGCGCGAGCGGGAGGCGGCCCAGGCGGTCGGCGATCTCGGCGGCCTGGGCGAGCGTGCCGGTGTGCGGGGCGAGGTCGCGCAGGACGCGCGCCGCGTCCTCGCGCGGCAGGACGCCGATGTGCTGGAGTTCCGCGCCGGGCCACCAGCGGGGTGCGGCTCGGCGCGTGGTCACCAGCACCGTGCCCCGCGGACTGGTGCGCAGCCAGCTGCCGTCGCTGAGGATCGCGGGGTCGTCCGCGTTGTCGAGCACCAGCAGCCAGGGATCAGGGGAGCCGGCGAGGTACCGCCAGACGAGGTCGGCCGCGGGCCGGTAGCCGTTGCGGGCGGCCAGCAGTTCGCCGTCGGCCGCGCCGCGGTCCGCGGCGACCGCGAGCATCCCGGAGCGCAGGCTGGCCCGGTCCGTGGCGTTCACCCAGAGCCCCACCCGACCGTACTCGGCGGTGGCGGTCTGGAAGAAGGCGTGGGCGACCGCGGTCTTGCCGCAGCCACCCATGCCGTACAGCACGAAGATGTCGTCGCCGCTCTGCGCGGTGAGGGCGCTCCTCAACCGGTCGAGGACTTCGGTGCGGTCCCGCAGGACCAGGGGCGGGCGGCCGACGGCGGGCCGGCGCACCGAGTCGGGACCGGCCGGGGCCTGCGGCCCGCCGTCGTAGTGGTGGTGCTCGCTGATGTGCTGATCTCCCGACGCCTGGTAGACCCGGCCGTCGTCCTGGGCGCGGCCGTCCATGGACCCGCCGGTCGTACCGCTCACCGCTCGGTGACGCGCTGGGCGCGGCGGGTTTGGGCGCGGCCGGGCGGGAAGCGGCCGGTCCGGAGGCGAGCGGGCTGGAAGCGACCGGTCCGGGCGCGGCGCCCTTGTGCCAGGACGCGGTGACGCGTGGTCCGCCAGGCGTGGGTCGCCATCGGGGCGACCACGGGGGCTCCGGCGGTCCGCGTGAGCACCGCGAGTTCCGGATCCACAGCTCCCCCTACCATTCAATAATCTGATCATATTGGCTTTGAGCCAATTCGAGGACCGTTCACGTCCGGCGTGGATCATTATTGCACCGGGAGTCGAATTGCGATAGGCATCCGAAGGCGGTCGCCGCCGTCGTGGCATATGCCAGACGGCTGGTTATCGGGTACGCTCCGGCTGTAGTGACGCCGATGCGGGTACGATCCGCACGCGGTACGACAGTACGCAGCCGATCCTGGGGGCAACCATGACCAGACCATGGGAAGCAGATCCCGACACCACATTCTTAAAGCGCCTCGGTAAATCACCTCAGGAGCTGGGGAATACGACCGACACCCCCGACTGCCCCGACATCTGGGAGCTGGAGAACGGCGACATCGCCGTCATCGGCCGGGATCTGACGGCCTCCCTCGGGCGGAATCTGCCCGCCGGGGTCTCGGTCGGCTCCGACGAGCGACTCGTCGTCATCCCGAGAAACATGCTGATCGCGGCGAAACCGGACATTCCCAGTGTTTGACTCCTTTCCCAACGGCACCTTCGAACGCCTCGCCCGGCCCGCCTACCACGAGGAATTCTTCCGGATCCTCAAAAGCGGCGTCAGGAGCCAGGACAAGCTGGAACGCGGCCAGCATTTCCAGGAACGCGGTTTCGCGAGCTGGGAGGCATTCGCCGCCGGGCGCTGGGAAGAAGCACTCGCGCTCATCGAGGAAAGGCGTCCGGCCTACGCCCGGCAGTTCGCCGAGGCGGAGGATCTGGGCGTCGCGCAGCGGCGGCTCCGAGTCGTCGAATTCCCCGTGACGCCGTACGTGCAGTGGGAATTGCACGTCCTGCGCCTGCGCGCGGCCGTGGGCGACCGGATCAGGGTCCTGGACGCGCGGACGATCGCGGACATCGAGCGCGAGCGCACGGTGCCGGAGGTCGTGATCCTCGGTGACGTGGTGATGTACGAGGTGCAGTACGACGACGAGGGAAACGCGGACGGGGCCAGGAGGTACGCGGAACCCGCCCTGATCGCCGAGACCAGGGCGGGGTTCGCGTCGCTCTACGCGCGGGGCGAGCCCTTCGGCGACTTCTTCGACCGCGAGATCGCCACGCTCTCACCGCCGGTCATCGACGGCGTCGGCTAGTCGGCCGCCGACCGCCGGGCGGCCCCTAGGCGTTCGCGAGGACCACGCAGGCGGTGAGGTGCCAGGTGGGGGCCGCGGAGCGGACGCGTCCGTCCGGCGTCTCCCCGCATCCGTCACGGGTCGACTGCCGCGCGGCGGACGGGTGTTGGGGGCCGGGGCGCGGCTGGCCCCGAAGGGTGAATGTCCATACATATGTGCTTGTGGTGGCGCGAGCGCGTCCCGGCCTACCGTTGATTGTTGCCCGCTGTCGCCGCGCGACGGCGGGCACGGGTGCTTCGTGGTTCGGGTCGAGGTCGAGGGGGACCGCTCATGGCCAGCGCGTTTCAGGAGCAGAAGCTCAGGGGGATGTTCGGCGCGTTCGACGCCGACGGTGACGGCTACCTGCGCGAGGAGGACTTCAGGGCGCTCGTCGCCCGCTGGAACCGGCTGCCCGCGGTGGCGCCGGGCACGGAGTTGCGCGCACGCGTCGAGACGCTGCTGATGGGCTGGTGGGCGGCGCTGCTGGAGACCGGCGACACCAATGGGGACGGCGCGGTCGACTGGGGTGAACTGCTCGCGCTCGTCGACCGGTTGCCCACGATGATCGCGGACGTCGTCGCCACCGCCGACACCGTGTTCGAGGCCGTGGACGCCAACGGTGACGGCGTCATCTCCCCGGAGGAGCACCGCACGCTCGTGGAGACCTGGAACGGCCGGCCCGTCGACATGACCGGCGTCTTCGAACTCCTCGACCTCAACGGGGACGGCCACCTCAGCCGTGAGGAATTCACCCTGCTGTGGCGCCAGTTCTGGATCAGCGACGACCCGGCGGAGCCGGGCAACTGGCTGTGCGGACGGTTCCCGACGCAGCGGCACTGAGGTCGCCGCCGCGGGCCCGTGCGGGGGGCGCCGGGCCCGCGTCACGACGGCAGGCGCGATCACCTCCGGCATCCCCGGCAAGTGCGTCGACATCGCGAACAGCGGCACCGCGAACGGCACGGCCGTCCAGCTCTACACCTGCAACGGCGGCGCGAATCAGCGCTGGGTCGCGCGGTCCGACGGGCCGCTGCTCAATCCGCGGTCGGGCCGCTGCCTCGACGATCCGGGCTTCTCGGCGGCCGACTGGACGCGGTTGCAGATCTGGGACTGCGACGGGGGCGCGAACCAGGCGTGGACGCTTCCGGGCTGAGCCCGGCCCGGCCTCGGGCGGGTGGGCGGCCGGTGCATCGAGAAGCCGGTGCGCGGGTCCCGGCCGCGGCGGGAGGGGCGTACGTGCCCGCGTACGTACGCCCCCGCGGTACGTCTCTACGCCCGCCCCCGACGCCCGGCCTCCCCGACCGGGCCCGGACCAGCCACCGGCCGCTCCGGGTTCAGGCCCGGATCAGGCCCCGACCATGCCCCGGCCGCTCCCGGAATCAGCCCGGACCAGGCACCGGCCGCACCCGCGGCCCCTGTGCTCACGATCACACCGCTCGGCGTCGCGGTGCCCGTGGCCGTGGCGTGCCCGGCTCCCCGCCGCCGCCCGGCCTCCCGCGGCGGGAGAATGTGGCCCGCCCGACCGCTCCCCGCCCCCGTCCGTGGTTATTGTTGCCATACGTCAAATGTTTGGCGTCCGTCGGTGTGCGCGGCGGCTCCTCTCTGGCCCCCGGTCGCGGGTGGCCGGGATCGTCCGGGAGGGCGCTGCGATGCAGGGTGTGGCTTTCCGGGGCGGGCTGCGGGCGGACGGGCTGCCCGCCGCGCTCGACGATCCGCGGCGGCTGGCCGCGGTGGCGGCGACCGGCCTGCTGGACACCGGTCCCGAGCCGGAGTTCGAGGACCTGGCGGCCCTGGCCGGTGCGGTGACCGGCTGCTCACGGGCGTTCATCACGCTGGTCGACGAGCGCCGCTCGTTCTGGAAGTCGTGCGTCGGGGTCGACATCACGGAGATCGCGGGTCGGCAGAATCCGGTGCGGGAGAGCTTCTGCTACTTCTTGGTCGGCCTGGACGGCGAGCCCTTCGCCGTCGAGGACGCGGCCACCGACCCGCGCACCCGCGACCACCCCTCCGTACAGCCGATGAAGATCGGCGCGTGGGCGGGTTACCCGATTCTCGGACCGGGCGGCGAGGTGCTGGGCAGCATGTGCGTGATCGACGACCGCCCGCACGCCTGGCGCCCGACGGAACTGGCCACGCTGGCCACCCTCGCGCGGGCGGTCGGCAACGAGATCAATCTGCGGACCTCGCTGGAGACGGCGCGCACCGCGCTGGCCGCGACCACCGACCTCGTACGCAGCCTCCAGGACAGTTTCCTGCCGCCCGTCCTGCCGACGGTCTCCGGTCTGGACGCCGCCGCCTCGTACACCCCGGCGGACGGCGGCATGGTCGTCGGCGACTTCTACGACCTCTTCCAGGCCCGCGGCCCCTGGTGGTGCGCCACGATGGGCGACGTGTGCGGGAAGGGCCCGGAGGCCGCCAAGGTCACGGCGCTGGCCCGGTACACCCTGCGCGCGCAGGCCACGCAGCACCTGTCGCCCGCCGTGGTCCTCGACCACCTCAATTCCGCGCTGCTCGACCAGCGCACGGACGGCCGGTTCCTGACCGCCGTGCACGCCACCTTCCGTACCACCGCCACCGGCGTGTCCGGCCGCCTGTGCACCGCCGGGCACCCGCCCGCCCTGATCCTGCGCGCCGACGGCCGCGTCCAGGAGTCGGGCCGCCGCGGCAGCCTGCTGGGCGTCCTGCCCGACGTGCACCTCACCGACGTCCGCTTCCGGCTCGCGCCCGGCGACACGCTACTGCTCTACACCGACGGCGCCACCGAGGCCCGTCCCCGCCCCATCGTCCCCGGAGCCCCGCGGCCGCTGTTCGGCGAGGAGAATCTCGCCGCCGCCCTCGCCGCCTGCCACGGCATGGACGCCCCTTCCGTCGTCCAGCGGATCGGCCGCGTCCTCGACGACCACAGCGGTGGGTGGGCGAGCGACGACACCGCCCTACTGGCGCTCCGCGTCCCGCCCCGCACGGCCGGTCTCTGACCTGACCGCCCCGCACGGCCGGTCTCTGACCCCGCCCCGCCCCGCCCCGCACGGCCGGTCTCTGACCGCTCGCGCCGCCGGGCCGCCGCCCCCTGCTCACCTCAGCGATTCACCTCGGCGCCCCGAGGACAAAAGCCGCATAGCGCCCTAGCCTCGTCTCATGGCTGACCTCCCTTTCGACGACGTACGGGACTTCGCGAACGCCGACCGCGGCTTCGTCGCCGCGCCCGCGTCCACCGCGGTGACGGCCGAGGACGGGTCGGTGGTGTGGGACTGCGGGGCGTACGCGTTCATGACGGCGGCGCAGTGCCCGCCGACCGCGAATCCGTCGCTGTGGCGGCAGGGGCAGCTCTGCGCCCGGTACGGCCTGTACGAGGTCACGCGGGGGATCTACCAGGTCAGGGGGTTCGACCTGTCGAACATGACCCTGGTCGAGGGGGAGCGCGGCGTCGTCGTCATCGACCCGCTGATCTCGACGGAGACCGCGGCGGCGGCCCTGGCGCTGTACCGCGAGCACCGCGGCGACCGCCCGGTCACCGGATTGGTCTACACCCACTCCCACGGCGACCACTTCGGCGGCTCGCGCGCCATCGTCCCGCACGGCAGCGAGCAGGACATCCCGGTCCTGGCCCCGGCCGGATTCCTGGAGCACGCGGTCGCGGAGAACGTGTACGCGGGCACCGCGATGACCCGCCGCGCGGTCTACATGTACGGGGCGGAGCTGCCCAAGGGACCGGCGGGCCAGATCGGCGCCGGTCTCGGCGCGACGACCTCGACCGGCACGATCAGCCTGGTGCCGCCGACGGTGCACATCACCAGCACCGGGCAGGAGGAGACAGTCGACGGCGTACGCATCGCCTTCCAGCTCACCCCCGGCACCGAGGCCCCCTCGGAGATGAACTTCCTCTTCCCCGACCACCGGGCCCTGTGCATGGCCGAGAACGCCACCCACACGCTGCACAATGTGCTGACCCTGCGCGGCGCGGTCGTCCGCGACCCCCGGATCTGGGCGCACTACCTCTCCGAGGCCCTGGCGATGTTCGAGGGCAAGGCGGACGTCGTCTTCGCCTCGCACCACTGGCCCACCTGGGGCCAGGAGGAGATCACCGCGTTCCTCACCGGGCAGCGCGACCTCTACTCCTACCTCCACGACCAGACCCTGCGGCTCATCAACCAGGGCCTGACCGGCCCGGAGATCGCCGAGGAGCTCACCCTCCCGCCCGCTCTGGAACGTACGTGGGCGGCCCGCGGCTACTACGGCTCGGTCTCGCACAACGTCAAGGCGGTCTACCAGCGCTACATGGGCTGGTTCGACGGCAACCCGGCCCATCTGTGGGAGCACCCGCCGGTCGAGCAGGCCCGCCGCTTCGCCGCCGACTACGGCGGCACCGACGCCCTCGTGGCCAAGGGCCGGGAGTACGCCGACGCCGACGACCTGCGGTTCGCCGCCACGCTCCTCAACCACGCCGTGTTCGCCGAGCCCGGACACCGGGGCGCGCGCGAGGCGCTGGCCGCCGTCTACGACCGCCTCGGCCAGGGCGCGGAGAACGGCACCTGGCGCAACTTCTACCTCACCGGCGCCATGGAGCTGCGCGGCCGCCTCGCCAAGGTCCGCCTCGACACCGCCAACCCCGAGATGGCGATGGCCCTCACCGTCGACCAGCTCATCGACTCCCTCGCCGTCCGCGTCGACGGCCCCCGCGCCTGGGACACCCGGCTGACGATGGACTGGCACGTCACCGACCACCGCCGCACCTGGCGCCTGACCCTGTCCAACGGCGCCCTCACCTACCGGTCCACTCCCGGCGCCCCCACCGCCACCACCGCGGACCTCACCCTGACCCTCACCCAAGCCCAGCTCCTCACCGCCCTCGCCACCCGGAACCTCGACAACGTGACCACCGAGGGCACCCCCGACACCCTCTCCCGCCTCCTCTCCCTCCTCGCCACCCCGGACCCGGACTTCCCCCTCGTCACGCCGTGAGCGGCGCCCGTCGTTCTGGGTGATGAGAGCGCACTGGTACCGCGGTACCAGTGCCGTGCCGAAGGGTCTCCCACGGTTCCAGGGATCGCCCCGCCCGCCCTCGTAACGTCGAAGGTGCGGGTCGCGCCGCGTTCTCGACGAGTGCGAGGAGCGCGACGAGCGCGATGAGTGTGACGAGCGCGACGAGCGCGACGAGCGCGATGAGTGCGACGACTGCTGCGAACGCGGTGAGCGCGTGAGTTCCGTACGCGAGGCGTGCGCGCGGGACGTGAGAGGACCAGGGGACCAGAGGCCGATGATCGAAGTGCGTGAACTGACGAAGCGGTACGGGGACAAGACGGTGGTCGACCGGCTGTCGTTCTCCGTGAAGCCCGGTGAGGTGACGGGCTTCCTCGGGCCGAACGGCGCGGGGAAGTCGACGACGATGCGCATGATCGTCGGCCTGGACGCCCCGACCCGGGGCTCGGCGACCGTCGGGGGCCGCCCGTACGCCCGGCACCGGGCGCCGTTGCGCCAGATCGGCGTCCTGCTCGACGCCAAGGGGGTCCACCCGGGGCGCAGCGCGTTCGGGCACCTGAAGGCGCTCGCGCTCACGCACGGCATTCCGCGCGGCCGGGTGGACGAGGTCATCGAACTGGCCGGACTCGGCAGCGTGGCGGGCAAGCGGGTGGGCGCGTTCTCGCTCGGCATGGGCCAGCGCCTCGGCATCGCCGCCGCCCTGCTCGGCGACCCCGAGGCCGTCATGCTCGACGAGCCGGTCAACGGCCTCGACCCCGAGGGCGTGCTGTGGGTGCGCAATCTGCTGACCGGGCTGGCCGCCGAGGGCCGGGCCGTGATGCTCTCCTCGCACCTGATGAGCGAGATGGAGCTGATCGCCGATCACCTCGTGGTCATCGGGCGCGGACGGCTCCTCGCCGACACCTCGCTCAAGGACTTCACGCACCAGGCCGGCGGCGGCGGGGTGCGGGTCGTCAGCGGCGAGGCCGCCCGACTGCGGGACGCGCTGGCCGCGCCGGGCGTCACCATCACGTCCTCCTCCGACGAGGAGTTGCTCGTCCACGGCTGGGCGGCCCGCGACATCGGTACGGTCGCCGCGCACTGCGGGATCGCGCTGTACGAACTGGCCCCGCAGACCGTCTCGTTGGAGACGGCCTTCATGCGCCTCACCCATGACTCCGTGGAGTACCACAGCGACCCCGCGGGCACCGAGCGGAAGGCCGCCTGATGACCACCGACACGATCGCCGTCGCCGTACGCGCCGACCGGGACGGGCAGGGGGTGACCGGCCGCCGCGTCCTGCGCTCGGAGCTGAGCAAGTTCCTTTCGCTGCGCTCCAGTTGGATCACCCTGGGGGCCTCGGTCGCCGTACTCGTCGCCTTCGGCGTGATCGCCGCCGCCGTCTACCGTCCCCCCGGCGCCGACGCGACCGGGACGCCCGACGACCCGGTCGGCCTCGCGCTGACGGGCGCGGGCGTCACCGGCCTGATCGTCGGCGTGCTCGGGGTGATGATGTCCGCGGGCGAGTACAGCACCGGCATGGTCCGTTCGACCTACGTGGCGGTACCGCGCCGGTGGCCGGTCCTGGCGTCGAAGAGCGCCGTGATCGGCTCGCTGGTCCTGGTCCTCACCGCGGTCGCCGCCGTGGTCACCTTCGGCCTGGGCGCGACGAGCCTGCGCGGCGACGACATCGCGCTGTCCCTGGGCGACGAGGGCGTGCTGCGCGGCCTGGTCGGCGCCGGCGTCTACCTCGCGCTGTTCGCCGTGTTCGGCGTGGCCCTGGGGACGCTGATCCGCTCCACCTCCGGGAGCATCGCCGCCCTGGTCGGCCTGCTGATGCTGCTGCCCGGCCTGACCGCGCTGCTGCCCGACTCGCTCCAGGACGCGGTCGAGCGGTACACCCCCGGCAATGCGGGCTCGGCGATCTACGCCCTGCACAAGGCATCGGACTCCCTGTCGCCCGGCGCGGGACTCGCCGTCTTCGCCGCCTGGGTGGCCGTGGCCCTGGGCGCCGCAGCCATCCGGCTGAAGCGGTCCGACGTCTGATCGTCGCGGCGGCCGACCGTTCGTCGGAAGGGTCACCAGCGGTGACAATGAGGCTTATGCACCGGGACCGGGACTTCAGGGCCACGATCGCGGCCCGGGGCCGGGATGTCAGGGACGGGCTTTCGGCGCGGGGCCGGGATGTCAGGGCGCGGGGCCGGGATGCCAGGGCGCGGTTCCTGGCCGGGAGGCGGGATCTCAGGGTCGGGTTTCTGGCCAGGAGGCGAGACCCCCGCGTCGAGGTCTCCGCCCGGGACCGGGGCCCCGGGGCCGGATTCTCCGACCGCGACCCCCGAACCGCCTTCGCCGCCCCGGACCGGGGGACGCCGGTGCCGTCCCTCGGTCCCGAGGCCGCCCTGGGGCACCCGGTCCTGAACCTCATGCTGCAAGCCAGCGGCCTCCTGCGGGAGTACGACCGGCGGCACCCCTGGCTGCTGGACACCGCGGTCGTCCTGCTCTTCGCGGGCGTCTGCCTGCCCAACCTGCTCTCCGGCGGCGCGCCCGCGGCCGTCGCGGCGGCCGACGCGCACGGGGCGCCGTCGACCGCCACCCTCTACGTGCTGTTCGCCGCGCTCGTCCTGCCGCTGTGGTGGCGCCGCCGCGCCCCGGCCACCGTGCTGGTCGTGACGATCGCCGCCTTCCTCGTCCAGTCCGCGATGGACGCCGGGCTCGTCGCCTCGTTCAGCCCGCTCATCGCCCTGCACAATGTCGCCCGGCACAGCTCCCCGCGCGTGCTGGGCTGGGCCACCGCCGTGGCCGCCGCCGCGAACGTGGTCGACGTCTTCGCCCTGGAGCCCGCGGGCAGCGAGTTCCTCGTCCTCTTCTTCCTCCTCGGACTGGTGACCGCCGCCGTCGCCACCGGTCTGACCCTGCGGACCCGCAGGTTGTACCTGACCGCGCTGGAGGACCGCGCCCGGCGCCTGGAGGTCGAACGGGACCAGCGCGCGAGGCTCACCGCCGCCGCCGAACGCACCCGTATCGCCCGCGAGATGCACGACATCGTCGGCCACAACCTCTCCGTCATGGTCACCCTCGCCGACGGCGCCTCGACGCTCGCCGCCCGCAACAACGAGAGCTCGACCCCGGTCCTGCGCATGGTCGGCGACACCGGGCGGCAGGCGCTGGGCGAACTGCGCCGCGTGCTCGGCGTCCTGCGCGGGGACGACGACGCCGCGGACCGGCGGCTCAGACCGCAACCGGGCATCGGCGACCTCGACATGCTCCTCGCACGGGTCCGCGCGGCGGGCCTCGCGGTCACGTACCGCACCACGGGCGAACTCGCCAAACTGGGCGAGGGCCTGCAACTCACCGTCTACCGCATCGTCCAGGAAGCCCTGACCAACACCCTCAAGCACGCCGGTACGGCCACCGCCTCGCAGGTCACCGTGACCGCCGACGCGGGGACGGTACGCATCCGCGTCACCGACACCGGCCCCCCGTCGCACGCCGCCGGCCCCGCGGCGCCCGCCACCGGGGACGACGAGCACGGCCACGGCCTCGTCGGCATCCGCCAGCGCGTCGCCCTGTACGGCGGTACGGTCACCATCGGCCCCACCACCGACCAGCCCGGATGGACCGTCGACGTCCAGCTCGACGCGACCGTCGACCCCACCGACCACAAGGCGGAAAGCCACCTGCCATGACCACCTCCGTGCTGATCGTCGACGACCAGCCCATGCAGCGCTTCGGCCTGCGCATGCTCCTCGAGGGCAGCCCCGGCGTGACCCCCGTCGGCGAGGCCACCCACGGCGCCGAGGCCGTCCGCATGGCCGCCGAACTGCGCCCCGACGTCGTCCTCATGGACATCCGCATGCCCGGCATGGACGGGCTGGAGGCCACCCGCCAGATCATCGCGGCCGGCGGCCGTACCCGCGTCCTCATCGTGACCACCTTCGACCTCGACGAGTACGCCTACGAGGGTCTGCGCGCCGGGGCCAGCGGCTTCCTCCTCAAGGACGCGGGCCCCGAGGAACTCGTCTCGGGCATCCAGGCCGTGGCCACCGGTGACGCCGTCGTCGCCCCCAGCCTCACCCGCCGCCTCCTCGACGCCCACGCCCACCACGTCCTCACCCCGCCCGACTCCCCGGCCGCCCAGGACCCCCGACTCCGCGAACTCAGCGCCCGCGAACGCGAAGTCCTCGTCGCCATCGGCAACGGCTGGACCAACTCCGAGATCGCCCGCCACCTGGTCCTCTCCGAGTCCACCGTCAAAAAACACGTCGGCCGCGTCCTCGCCAAGATCGGCGCCCGCGACCGCATCCAAGCCGTCATCCTCGCCTACGACGCCGGCCTGGTCCGCTCCAAACGCTGACCGCCGGAACGTACGGATTCCGCCGCCCTCCCGCCACGTCCCACGTCCCACGTCCCACGCTCAGCTCGGCCCGCGCCCGGCCCCGAGGTCTCGCGGGACGGCGGCTTCCGGCACGGAACCGATCCACCCGTACGCGCCCGGCGATGCGTACGGGCAACGGGAATCCCCGGGGCGCGGGCCCGAAACCTCGGGGTGCGGCCTCGCGCTTCGTGACCACTAGGATCCCGCCATGTCTGACGATCTCGGCTTCACGTGTTCGTGCTGCGGAAACCATCACGCGGAGCTCCCCATGAGCTACTCGACCCCCGCCCCGGACGTCTGGGACCCCGCCTTCGAGGCCGATACGAACAGCATGCTGTCGTCGGACCAGTGCGTCATCAGGGGCCAGCACTTCTTCATCAAGGGCCTGATCGAGATACCCGTGATCGGCGGCGAGGACGTCTTCTCGTGGGGCGTCTGGGTCTCCCTGAGCAAGGACAGCTTCGCCCGCGCCGTCGACCTGTGGGACACCGAGGGCCGCGAGGCCGAGAAGCCGTACTTCGGCTGGCTCAGCACCGAGCTGTCCCTCTATCCCGAGAGCACCACCGACCTCAAGACCAACGCCCACACCCGGCCGCTCGGCACCCGCCCCTTCATCAAGCTCGAACCCACCGACCACCCCCTCGCCGTCGAACAGCGCACCGGAATCACGCCCGCCCGCGTCCGCGAGATCGCCACGGCGGTACTCCACCCGGCCTGACCACACCCGAGGCAAACCGATATGGCCCGGCGCCCGCGTTCCCGATCGCGTCAAGTACCCCACCACCGCCGGGCATTGGCTCGCCGGATCGGTGTCCCGCCAGCAGCCCGGCAGTGCGGGGGAAGGCGCGGGTGGTTCGTATCTGCGGACGATGACCTCGCTGAAGTTCTTCAAGACCGAGCGCGAGTGCACGGAGCCGTCCTACGGTTGGTGGCTGGCGGAGAAGCGCCCGGTGGAGGCGGGGTTCGGGGACATCGACGGCGACCGGTACGCGGACGTGCTGTCCCGCGACCTGGCCGGTCGGCTGTGGTTCGTTCCCGGCAGCAGCGGTCGCGGACGGCTGATCGGCCCCGGCTGGAATTCCATGACGGCGATGACCCGGCACGGCGACTTCACCGGTGACGGCATCGAGGACCGGCGCCGATTGGTACGGCCTCAACGGCACCTTCTGACCCCGGCACGCGCCAACTCCCGGCTTGCGCAGCACAGTTGATCACCAGGTGGGAGGTGTCACTGTCGACGTCGGCCGGGGCGCGGAGCCGCAGATCAGTCAGGTTGTCGGGGTCCGGGCCCGCCGCGCGGACCTCGGCGATCAAGACCGTGGACTGCTACGATCCTGGCGAATTCGAACGTGGGGGGCCGCCGGAGGATTCACGTTCCCGGCGGATCGGTACCGTTCGAACCGTCCCTCCTCGCGCCTCGCGCCCCGCGCTACGCCGCCGTTGCCGGTTCCGGCGGATGTCATCGGCGCCGGTACGACCGGCTTCCTCTCGATCGGCCTGGACTCCGACCTGCTGTGGACCCGGTACGCGGGCGGCGCCACCACGCCGCTCGGCAGGGACATCGGCCGGTCCACCGCGACCTTGATGCACGGGTCGGTGTCCGACGTCGTGGCCCTGGAGCGCGGCACCGAGTACGACACGGACCACCGGGTGGAACTGCACGACATGGGGACCGGTGACATCTCGGTCGTTCCGTTGGGTAGGAACCGTTCCCTGAAGGGGGTCGTCGGATCGACGGTGGTGGCGTGCCGGGTGCCGCATCCCACGGATGACACGTGCACCGAGGCGCACTTGATGAGTGTCGCTGACGGAGTCACGACCGACCGGGTGGTCACGGGCCTGCCCAGCGGTGCCTTCGGACTGCGGGCGGCGGCCGCCACGACCGGCGCGCTCGCGCTGTCCTACAAGACCTCCACGGCGGGCGGGACCACGGCCGACGGTCTCGCGGTGGTCGACCTCGCGTCCGGTACCGCGACCACGTCGCACCTCGCCTCGGCCGGATTCACGACCGCCATTTCCCCGGCGTACGTGTCCAGCGTGAGCACCGGGAACGCTCCGGTGCTGAGCGTGGAGAACCGGGCCACGGGCACGGTGACGCGGCTGTCCGCGCTGGGTCCCGGCTACCCCCTGACCGGCCTGGCAGGGAACTGGGCGGTGTTCGGTCCGGACACACAGCTCGGGGCGGGCTCGGCCGACTGGGACTTCTCCTTGCGGGCCGTCCCGGTGGGCGGCGGCGCCGTGCGCAAGGTCCTGGACCACGCCACCACCGTCGTCCCGGCGCCGGACGGCGCGGTGCTCGTGACGGGCGGCACCGTCGCCAAGGGCGAGGGCGTGTACCGGGTTTCCGTCGGCCCCGACGGCGCGCCGGTCGCCGACATGGTCGCCAGCAAGGGAGCTCCGACCAAGCTCGCTCTCCTCGGCTCCAGCGTCCCCGCGGTGGCGACTCTCGACCCGGCGCCGTGGAAGGCACGGTGGCAACTGTCCCGCAGTAACGTCGAAGTGACCGTCACCCTCCGCCACACCGCGACGGGAGCCGTGGGCCGGTGGCATCTGGACCGGACCGACAACACCACCGATTGGGTGCGGATGGACTGGGCCGGGCGGATCTTCATGGACTGGACGGGGGGGATCGACAGCGGCTCCGCCCCCAACGGTGCCTACACCTGGCAGATCACGGCGAAGCCGTACGACAACCTCGGGCCGACGCTGAACGTGAGCGGCGGCTTCACCGTCGCGCGCCCGCCCGCTCCGCACGACTACACCGACAACGGCTCCCCGGACATCCTGGCCCGCGACAGTTCCGGCGTCCTGTGGCGCGAGGACACCGTGTACTACCCCGAGAGCCACCAACTGACCGGCTCCGACCGGGTCAAGGTCGGGCCGGGCTGGAACATCTACAGCCGGATCGTCGCGGTCGGCAACATCGCCGGCTCCTCAGCCGGTGACCTGATCGCCCGGGACAACGCGGGCGTCCTGTGGCTCTACACCGGTACGGGCAAGGGCACGTTCGCCGCGCGGGCGAAGATCGGTCCGGGCTGGAACATCTACACCCAGATCACCGGAACCGGAGACTTCACCGGCGACGGCAAGCCCGACCTCATCACCCGTGACAGCACCGGCACGACATGGCGCTACCTCGGCACCGGAAACGCCGCCGCCCCCTTCGCCAAATGAGAGCTCACCGGAGTCCTCCCCGCCCACCCGTACAACACCGCCCTCTGACCGCCAGCTCCCCGCCGCGTAGCAGCTCGCGCGCTATCCGCGTGATCCATGGGGGACGATGACCCGGCCGGATGCCCTCCGAGCCACGGCCGGCCCGGTATCGGCGACCGAGCCGGCGGAGCCGTCCCCGCACTGGTCCGCTCCGCGGCACCGAACACGCCGACGAGGCGGACCAGGAACCCCTGACGGGCCCCACCCCGCCCCCCGCCGACCACGTCGTCACGGCCTCCCTGACAGCCGTTGTCAAGGACATGGCCGGCGGCGTCGCCAACGCCGAACTCCACTGTGGCTGTCCCTCCGGTCAGCCTCGCTGTGATGACCGAACCGTGAACCGCCGCATACGGCTCAGCGAAGTCCCTCAGGGCATGGGCCCAACAGCCGGGCTTCCGCCTCCTGAAGCAGTCGGACTCAGTCCCCCCGCTGATCGCAGCCCCATTCTTCGAACCTGCCGTCAGCACATACCGCATCTGTGCCGCCGCCGCCTCCAACCTCGACCACCCGGGAGGCTCCCACAACGCCGTGGGGGCGGGTCTTCCGCATCGGAAGACCGCCCCTCACCTGCAGTTTCACCAGTCGGAGCGGCAGGATTTGAACCCACGACCACTTCGTCCCGAATGCCGTCGAACGAAGGTCGCTGGCTGGACATTTGGCATTGTTGCTGGTCAGAGGGTTGGCCTGGATGGCCTCGGGTTGGCCTCGCGGGGTCTCGGGGAGCCAATCGGCTCCCATATGGCTCCCAGGGTCACGGTGGTCGTCGGAGTCTGGATCCTGTTCCAGGGCGGGGAATCCTCGCCGCTCCGGTTGCTTCAGCCGGATCGTGAGGGCGTCTGCGTCGAGTCCGGCTGCCGGCCCGCCGAACTCGCCCAGTTTCCCCATGCCGTTCGGGACGGTCAGGTCCGCCAGGAGCTCTCCGCAGGAGACCCGCACGATCGCAATGTGCTCCGGCCGCTCATGTGCGCTGAAGCGCGCGGACGCGTCCAGCGGACTTTGGGCTTGTCGTCGTCGAAGTCCCAGCAGCGCACCGGGAGTGGTCGCCTCAATTCTGGCGAGGCCACGTGGAGTAATCGACTGCGTTTGCGGGTGGCTGAAAATGCTCCGCGGCCACGCTGACGCGATAACTGGCTCTCCTGGGTGCCACCGCTTCAGCACCAGATGGAGCCA
Source organism: Streptomyces sp. NPDC025721 (assembly GCF_055558595.1). Classification (NCBI taxonomy): domain Bacteria; kingdom Bacillati; phylum Actinomycetota; class Actinomycetes; order Kitasatosporales; family Streptomycetaceae; genus Streptomyces; species Streptomyces sp. NPDC025721. Next base: position 95,272 of record NZ_JBVHMF010000001.1, read on the forward strand.
GACGCGCGAACCACGCCTCTCAATCAGCCTTCGGCGACATCAACCATGCCTCGGCACCGCTCAGGAACTCGCCCATGGCACCGAGGGATATCGGCGACGACTCGTACTGGAGTGACAGATTGACCTCGTACAACTTGTAGGCGGCCTCGGCTTCCCGTGCGGCAGCGCACGACGCTGCCAGCGCCCGGACCGCACGCTCGCGGTCGCCCGTCTCCACCGCCGCCACGAGGTCGGGCCACAGCGTGTCACCGATGTGGTCAATGAGTTCCGTGATGTGGACCCCTGCCTGGTTGGCCCGGTCCTTCACTGCTTCCCGCTCGGCATCAGCGTGGTCCTCGGCCCGATGGGAGTCCCGTTCGCCGAGGTCCTCCCAGGAGTGATCACCCCAGATCTCTTCCCAGTCCTGGTCCGCCCGTGCCAGCGCGATCTTGAACGCGCGGTCCAGGTCCTCCTGCGACAGTTGAGGATGATCCCAGGAACTATCGTCGTCGAACGATGACAGGGGCAGGCTGAGATCGGGAACGGGCCCGTCGTCGCGCAGGGCGGTGAGGAGCAGCACGGCGTCTATTGCCGGAAGGACTGTCTCCATGTCCACCAGCCCTCGCAAAGAGGCGACGGACTGCTCGACAGCCATGTAGTCGTGCTCGGCGATCTGATTGTCGAGATCGCCCTGGAGGTCGAGGACCTCAGCACCGACAGCCTCGATCTCTTCCATGTGGGCAGTGATCTCGGTATCGAGCCGCTCCACGATCTTTCGCAACTCGCGAATGTCCTGGACCTCATTCTCAAGTTCCGCTACTGCTTTGGCTAGATCGCCCATTTCTTCTCCCGGTTCCGGCTGCGATGGTCTGTCTTCGCGGGCACACTAACGACGGAGGTCGTGCGGTCCGTCGCCATTTGGTCACGGAGGTCGTTGCTCCGATACGGCTATGTCGGCGTTCGCCCAAGCCGCGACGCAGGGGTGGGGCTTGGGAGCCTGCTGGGTTTCAACCTGTCTCACCGTGCGCCTGCGCTCGTATGGGTGGACCGTGGATCCAAGATGGCCCACCGCAGAGATCGGTGCGTTGACGACGCTAACACGACGTCGCTTGCTCAGTTTCTGATTTTCGTGTACGTTCCTTCCGCGGGTACTCCTGTCTGTCACAGTGGGCGCGCCCGCCATATGGGGAAATCGCGTGCCCTCTCGGCGGGCCGCAAGGGGAGGCAGCAGCATGAGTGAAGGCTCCGAGACGGTCGCAGAGCGGTTCCGCCTGCTGAGCTACGTCGACTCGGGAAACATGGGGGAGGTACACCGCGCCGAGGACCTGGATGAGGCCGAGGACTCTCCCGACCGTGTCGTGGCCCTCAAGCTCATCCGCCGCCGCCGCTCGGGCACGCTGGTGGAGACCCGCACCGACCCGAAGGCGGTGGAGCGGTTCGCGCGCGAGGTGCGGATCATGCATCTGATGAGCCACCCCAACCTGCCCCGCACGATCGACGGCGGAGTAGACGAGACCAACGGCGACCTTCCCTTCCTGGTCATGGAATTCCTGGACGGGCATCCGCTCGCCGACCTCGTGGCGGAGGAAGGGCAGCTTCCGGTGTCCTGGGCCGCCGCCATCGGGGCACAGATGGCCGACGCCCTGGCCGCCGCTCACGTTGCCGGCGTGGTCCACCGGGACCTCAAGCCCCGCAACGTGATGCTCACCCGTGGTGGCGCAGTCAAAGTCCTCGACTTCGGTATCGGCCGGATTGTCGACGATCCCGACGGCACCAAGCTGACCAGCACGGGAGTGACCGTCGGCACGGCCCGCTACATGGCACCGGAACAGTTCGAGGGCAGCCTCGTCACCCAGGCCGCCGATCTGTACGCCCTTGGGTGCATGCTGCACGAGATGCTCCTGGGGAACCCGCCCTTCATGGGCAACACCGCCTTTGATTTCCGCGACAAGCACGTCAATCAGGAGCCGACGCCGGTACGTCTGCTCCGTTCTGATGTGCCGGAGGCGCTGGCCCGCCTTGTGGACCGTCTCCTTGCGAAGAACCCCGCCGACCGCCCTGCTGACGCGGTCGCCGTCCGGGATGCGCTGCTTCTTTTCGTGGCGGAGGGCAGCGCTCTTCCTGTCTGGCAGGACTTCGACCCGGTGAAGTGGCTGCTGCGGCCGGCCAACGAGGCCGCCTCGGTCACCGAGCCGCAGTCTTCCGAGCCGGCGGCACCGGAGCCCGTGAAGCGTTCCTTGTCCGGCTCGGGCATGGACGTCTTCGGTGTGCACGAGCAGCTCATCAAGGACTACCGCTCGTTCACCGAGGGCGGCACCGTGATCCGGGACGAACGCATCAAGGACTTCGTGAAGAAGGACCTCGATGACAAGTCGCAGTGGCCCAACCCCTGGCTGTCGCTCAACCCCTTCTTCGCTTCCGCCGGAACGGTCGCGGAACTCGCCGCGCAGAAGGTCCTGCAAGACGAGTGCGCAAAAATCTTCCAGGCGGGGAAGTCCGAGAACTCCACCGTTTGCGACGGCCGCTCGCTCACCCTGCACCGTCACCAGCGTGCGGCGATCGACGCGGCCGCGGCCGGCGTCTCCTACGTCCTGACCACCGGCACCGGTTCCGGCAAGTCCCTCGCCTACATGGTCCCGATTGTCGACCGGGTTCTCAAGGAGCGGAAGCAGGCCGGGCCCGACGCGCCCAAGCGGGTGCGGGCCATCATCGTCTACCCGATGAACGCCCTCGCCAACAGCCAGCTCAAGGAGCTGGAGAAGTACCTGCGCAACGGTTACGGCGCCGGCAACGAGCCGGTCACCTTCGCCCGCTACACGGGCCAGGAGGACGACGAGACCCGCAAGAAGATCCGCAAGAACCCGCCGGACATCCTGCTCACCAATTACGTGATGCTGGAGCTGATGCTCACCCGGCCCGACGACCGCGACAGCCTCGTGGCCATGGCCGAAGGATTGCAGTTCCTCGTCTTCGACGAACTGCACACCTACCGGGGCCGGCAGGGTGCGGACGTCGCCCTGCTGATCCGCCGGGTGCGTGACGCCTGCCACGCCGACGACGTGCAGTGCATCGGCACCTCCGCGACGATGTCGACCGAAGGCAGCCTGGAGGAGCAGAAGAACGTGGTGGCCGACATGGCGACCAAGCTCTTCGGCACGAAGGTCAGCCCCGAGCACATCATCGGCGAGACCCTGGTCCGCGCCACCGGCGAGACCCCGACCGTCGTACCCGCCGAGCGCCTCACGGAGACCGCCGCCCCACGCGCCTACGCCGACCTTGTGACCGATCCTCTCGCGCGCTGGATCGAGACGTACTTCGGCCTCGGCACCGACGAGGCCACGGGGCAGCTCGTGCGTCAGAAACCCCGGAAGATCGAGGAGGCCGCCGCCGAACTCGCGGGGCAGAGCGGGGTGCCGGAGGAGCAGTGCGCGGACGCCCTTCGGGCCACGCTGGAAGCGGGCTCGCAGGCGTACCACCCCGTTACCGAACGCCCCTTGTTCGCTTTCCGGCTCCACCAGTTCCTGTCCAAGGGCGACACCGTCTACGTCACCCTGGAGAACAAGGCCGACCGCCACCCCACCCGTGACTACCAGCGGGTCCGTCCGGGCACCGACGGACACGTCCTGATGCCGCTCGCCTTCTGTCGCGAGTGCGGTCAGGAGTACCTCACCGTGTGGCGTACGGAGAAGGACGGCGAGGTCCGCTACGAGCCGCGCCGCGACACCGCCGCCACGGGGGGCCGCGCCGGTGACGGCTACCTCTACCTCGACACGGACCGTTACCTGCACACCCCTCCCTGGCCCCACACCCCGGAAGAGGCCATCGCTGACCGGCGGCTGCCCGAGTCCTGGCTGGAGATCGACGACAGGGGCCAGGAGGTTGTCAAGAAGTCCTACCGGGACCGGCTGCCGCGGGCGGTCACCGTCGATCCGTACGGAATCGAGTCCAAGGGCGAACTGCACGTGGCGTTCATCCCCGCCCCGTTCCTGTTCTGCCTGCACTGCTCGGTCTCCTACGAGCAGACCCGCGGGAAGGACTTCGCCAAGCTCGCCACCCTGGACCAGGAAGGCCGCTCCTCGGCGACCTCGCTGATCTCCGCATCCGTCGTCCGCTCGTTGGACAGTGTGCCGGAGGCGGCGCTCCCCAAGGAGGCACGCAAGCTCCTCACGTTCGTCGACAACCGGCAGGACGCCTCCCTCCAGGCCGGCCACTTCAACGACTTCGTCCAGGTCACCGAATTGCGTGGGGCGCTGTACCGGGCCGCCGTCGCCGCAGGCCCGGACGGTATCCAGCACGAGGAGCTGACCTCTCGGGTCTCCAATGCCCTCGCCCTGGAGCCCGCCGTGTACACGGGCGAGTCCGACCTGCCCCCGCGGCTGGCCGCCGCCGCGGCAAGGACCCTGCGGGATGTGATCGCTTTCCGGCTCTACCTCGATCTGGAGCGCGGCTGGCGCGTCACCATGCCGAACCTGGAGCAGACGGGGCTTCTGGAGATCGACTACGCCGACCTTCAGTGGGTTGCCGAACGCCAGGAACGCTGGGAGCAGGCGCACCCCTCCTTGCGTGGGGCCGACGTCTCCCTGCGTGCCGAGATCATGAAGGCGCTGCTCGACGAGATGCGCCGGTCGCTCGCCATCGACGTCCAGTATTTCCGTGACGACTTCGACTCGCTCCAGAGCGCCAGCGAGGAGAGGCTGGTCGACCCGTGGGTCCTCTCCAAGAGCGACACGCCCAAGGTCGCCACCGCCTATCCCCAGTCCTCGAAGCCGGGGATGGACCGCGCGGGACTCTTCGTGTCCGCGCGCGGCAAGTACGGCAAGTACCTGCGCCGCACGCATCGCGGCTTCCGTGAGGGCCTGGACAACACCGATCTCCAGACGGTCATCGAGGATCTGCTGAAGGTCCTCAGGAACGCCGGGCTCGTGACCGAGGTGTCCGTGGCCCCGCAGAAGGCCGGGCGCTTCCGCAAGCCGTCGACGACCGCCACCGGTTACCGGGTGTCGGCCGCCTCCATCATCTGGCGGGCCGGCAAGGGCGAAACCGGTGCCCATGATCCCCTCACCCGTACGTACGCCAGTGGCGACGGCCCGCGCGTCAACGCCTTCTTCCGCCAGCTCTACCGCGAAACGGCCGACGGCCTGTCCGGCCTGTTCGCGCGCGAGCACACCGCGCAGGTCGACCCCGAGGACCGGCAGAAGCGGGAGGAAGCTTTCAGCAAGGCCGAACTCAAGCTGCTCTACTGCTCCCCGACGATGGAGCTGGGCGTCGACATCTCCTCGCTCAACGCCGTCATGATGCGCAACGTCCCTCCCACTCCGGCCAACTACGCCCAGCGCAGCGGTCGTGCCGGGCGCAGCGGCCAGCCCGCCCTCGTGACCACCTACTGCGCCACCGGCAACAGCCACGACCAGTACTACTTCCGCCACTCCGCCCGCATGGTGGCCGGCGCCGTCGTCCCGCCACGCCTGGACCTGGCCAACGAGGACCTGGTCCGCTCGCACCTCCAGGGCATCTGGCTCGCCGAGGCCGGACTCACGCTGGGGCGGGCCATCCCGCAGATCCTCGACATCGCCCACAGCGAGACCTTCGGGAGCCCGGCTCCGGGCCTCGCTCTCCGCGACGACATCCTGGCCGCCTCCCACGAGACCGGCGCGCAGGCCCGCACGGTGGACGCCGCCCGGCGCATCCTCGGCCCGCTGCTGCCCCAGTTCGGTGAGACCACATGGTGGGACGAGCGGTGGATCGAGGACGCCGTGCGCAAGGCGCCGCGCAACTTCGACCGGGCCTTCGACCGCTGGCGCGACCTGTACCGGGCGGCCCTCGTCGACCAGTACGTGCAGAACAAGCGGGTCCTCGACCACACCCTGACCGAGGGCGACCGGCGGCAGGCGTTCCGGCGCCGCACGCAGGCCGAGACCCAGCTCAACCTGCTCAAGAACGAGAGCCCGGACAACCGCTCGGTCCTGTCCGACTTCAACCCCTACCGCTACCTCGCGTCCGAGGGCTTCCTGCCTGGCTACTCCTTCCCCCGGCTGCCGCTGGCCGCCTTCATCCCCACCCGGGGTGGCCGTCAGGGCGACGGGGACTATCTCCAGAGGCCCCGCTTCCTCGCGATCCGCGAGTTCGGCCCCGGCGCGCTCATCTACCACGAGGGCGCCCGCTACCAGGTCACCCGCATCCAGCTGCCGCCCGACTCCTCGGGCGACATCTCCACCAGTGAGGCCCGCCGCTGCGCCCACTGCGGCTACCTCGACGAACCCGAGCAACGCCGGGACAAGTGCGAGATGTGCGACAAGCCGCTGGGTGCGCCCACCTACAATCTGCTGCACCTGCACACCGTCTATACCCAGCGCCGGGAGCGGATCTCCTCCGACGAGGAGGAGCGCCGCCGGGCCGGGTTCCGACTGGAGACGTCGTACCGCTTCCGGCGGCACGGCACGCGCAGGGGGCGCCAGGACGCCCGGGTCGCCGACTTCGCCGGTCCGCTCGCCACCCTCACCTACGGTGACTCCGCCACCGTCCGCATCACCAACGTCGGCAGGCTGCGCGCCAAGGACAACGAGCCGGCCGGCTACTGGCTCGACCCCACCGACGGGCGTTGGATGAACGAGCGGGACGCCTCCGACGCCTCGGGCGACTCCAGCGAGATGCCTGTCATCGACGAGGACGGCAAGGAGAAGCGCCGCAAGAAGCGGGTTATCCCGTTCGTCGAGGACCGCCGCAACATCCTCGTCGTCACCCTTGACGAGCCGCTGCCGGACCCGGTCGCCCTGACGTTGATGTACGCCCTGGAGCGCGGCATCGAGACCGCCTTCGAGCTGGAGGACTCCGAGCTGACCAGCGAACTGCTGCCGCCGGCCGACGGACCGCGCGACCGGCTGCTGTTCACCGAGGCCGCCGAGGGAGGAGCGGGCGTCCTCCGGCGGCTCCAGGCCGAACCGCAGGCTCTGGCCAAGGCAGCCCGGCAGGCTCTCGCCATCTGCCACTTCGACGAGCACGGTGAGGACGAGAAGGGACCCCACCCCGACCGGCCCTGTGCGCGAGGCTGTTACGAGTGCCTGCTGACATACGGCAACCAGCTCCACCATGGCGTGATCGACCGCGGCTTGGTCACCGCCCTGCTGCTGCGGCTCGCGTCCGCCGAGGCGACGAGCGAGAGGCGCGGCGAAACGACGACCGATCAGCACCAAAGGCTGGTGGTGGCGGCGTCCGCCGCTGCGACCATCAGTGAGGCCCCGCAGCTCACGTCGGTGGAGGCGGAGTTCCTGACCTGGCTCAGGGAGCGCGGCCTCCGGCTGCCCGACGAGGCGGGGATCACGGTCCCCGAGGCCGACGCCCGCCCCGACTTCGTCTACCGGATGCCCGGGGTCAACCTCGCCGTCTTCCTCGGCGGCGCGGACGCCGAGGAAGACGCGGCGCGGGACGAGGACGCCGAGGAGCGGCTGTACCTCGCCCGGTGGGACGTCATCCGCTTCCCGGAAGGAAGCGACTGGGACGCCATCGCCGCCGAGCACGCCCGTTACTTCGGCCTCGGACCGTCCTCATGACAGCCCGCCCGCACCGTCCGCCCCGCCCGGCCGTGGAACCGGCTGACACCTCCGCGAGGAAGCCCCGATGATGCACACCTACACCCCTGGCTCCCTGGTCACCGCCCGTGGCCGCGAATGGGTCGTCCTTCCCGACAGCGAGCCCGACCTGCTGGTGCTGCGTCCCCTGGGCGGCTCCGACGACGACATCTCGGCCGTTTTCCCCGCGTTCGAGCAGGTACGGGACGCTCAGTTCGCGCCCCCGTCCCCGGCCGACCTCGGCGATCAGCGGGCGGCCGGGCTGCTGCGCTCCTCCCTGCGGATCGGCTTCCGCTCCGGCGCAGGGCCGTTCCGCTCCCTCGCCGGCATCGCCGTGGAGCCCCGCGCCTACCAGCTCGTCCCTTTGCTGATGGCCCTGCGGCAGCAGACCGTACGGATGCTCATCTCCGACGACGTCGGAATCGGCAAGACCATCGAGGCGGGCCTGATCGCGAAGGAACTCCTGGCCCAGGGTGAGGCCAAGGGCTTGGCCGTGCTCTGTTCGCCGGCCCTGGCCGAGCAGTGGCAGGAGGAGCTGCGGACCAAGTTCGGCATCGACGCCGAACTCGTCCTCGCCTCCACGGTCTCCCGCCTCGAACGCGGCCTGGACCTCGGCCAGTCCCTGTTCGACCGGTACCCGCACGTCATCGTCTCCACGGACTACATCAAGTCCACCCGGCACCGCGACGACTTCGTACGGCACTGCCCTGACCTCGTCATCGTCGACGAGGCCCATACCTGCGTCGCCGCCGACGACACCGTCTCGACCCAGAACCAGCTCCGCTACGAGCTTCTGCGGCGTGTAGCGGCGGACACCGACCGACACCTGCTGCTGGTCACCGCGACCCCGCACAGCGGCAAGGAGTCCGGCTTCCGCAATCTCCTCGGTCTGGTGCTTCCGGAACTGGCCGACGTGAACCTGGAGACGGACCGCGGACGAAGGCTCCTCGCCCAGCACTTCGTACAGCGCAAGCGTGCAGATGTACGCCAGTACCTCACCAAGGAAAGCGGGCTCGCCGACAACAGTCTGGCCGAGGAGACCGCGTTCCCCTCCGACCGTGAGTCCAAGGACGAGAAGTACAAACTGTCCCCGGCCTACCGGGCGCTGCTCGACGACGCCATCGCCTACGCCAGCGAGCGCGTCCAGGCGGCAGGTGAGCAGGGGCGGCGCGAGGCGCGTATCGCCTGGTGGTCCGCGATCGCCCTGCTGCGCTCCCTGGTCTCCTCGCCGCGGGCCGCCGCCCAGACCCTCTCGACCCGCTCGGCCGCAGCCGTCGCCGCCAGCGCCGAAGAGGCCGACCGCCTTGCCGCCCCACTGACGCGGGACTCCGCGGACAGCGACACCCTGGAGGGCCTGGACGCGGTTCCCGGCGCGGAGACCGAGGGGGCCGGAGCCCGGCTGGCCGACCTCGCCGAACGGGCCGCCGCCCTGGAGGGCCCGGATAGCGACCTCAAGCTCGCGGCCCTCGTCCGGCACCTCAAGGCGCTCCTGAAGGATGGCTACCACCCGATCGTCTTCTGCCGGTACATCCCGACCGCCGAGTACGTCGCCGAGCACCTGGAGAAGAAGCTCGGCGCCAAGACGGTCGTCAAGGCCGTCACCGGTACCCTCTCCCCGCAGCAGCGGCTCACCCGCATCGAGGAGCTGGCGACACTCGCAGGAGACGACTCCGCTGCCCGTCGCGTCCTGGTCGCCACCGACTGCCTCTCCGAAGGCGTCAACCTCCAGCACCACTTCGACGCCGTCGTCCACTACGACCTCGCATGGAACCCCACCCGCCACGACCAGCGCGAAGGCAGAGTGGACCGGTACGGACAGAAGCGCGACAAGGTCCGCGTCATCACGCTTTACGGCATCGACAACGGCATCGATGGCAAGGTCCTCGAAGTCCTCATCGCCAAGCACCGTCAGATTCGCAAGGACCTCGGTATCTCGGTCTCCGTCCCCGACGAAGCGTCCTCCGGCGTGACCGACGCCATCGTCGAATGGCTCCTCATGCGCGGCCAACAGCCCCAGCAGGAAGGGCTGTTCGGGGCCGAAGCGCTGGAGACTGTGGACGCGAGGGCCGCCGCACTGGAGAGCGAGTGGAACTCCGCCGCGGAACGCGAGACGACCTCCCGCTCCCGCTTCGCCCAGCGTGCCATCCACCCCGAGGAGGTTGCCCGCGAGGTCGCCGCCATTCGCGACACCCTGGGCCGTGCGGACGAGGTGAGCGGGTTCGTCCGCCACGCGCTGGCCGCCCTCGAAGCACACATCGTCGAAGCCGGTGATGGTTCGGGCGACTTCACGGCCGAGGTCAGCGGAGCTCCCGCCGGACTGCGCGACGCCCTCGCCCCTGTGGCGGGAGCCGAGGCGGTCGAGTCCGGGCGGCCCATCCCGTTCCGCACCACGTCTGCCGTGGCCAGGGGCGAAGCCGCCCTCGTCCGTACCGACCCCGTCGTCGGAGCGGTCGCGGCCCACGTCCTCAACGCGGCCCTCGACGCCGAGGCCGCCGGCCGTCGCCCCGCCCGGCGCTGCGGGGTGGTCTCCACGGAGGCCGTGACCGTCCCCACGACGCTGCTCCTGGTCCGCTACCGCTTCCACCTCACCCTGCCCTCCCGGCAGGGCACACGCCGGATCGTCGCAGAGGATGCCCGCCTCCTCGCCTACCGGGGCTCGGCGAAGAACCCCGTCTGGCTCCCCGAGGAACAGGCCCTGGACCTGCTCACCGCCGAGGCCGTCGAGAACACGGACGACTACTTCCAGGAGCGGACGATGCGCCGCACCCTGGGACAACTGGACGCGGTACAGGACCACATGACGGCATACGGCGACGAACTCGCCGCAGAGCTCCACGAGTCCCACCGGCGGGTCAGGCGAGCATCCGACGAAATCGTGCAGGGCCTGAAGGTGACCGCCCAGCAGCCCGCCGACATCCTCGGCGTCTATGTCTACCTGCCCCCGATCACCGCAGACGGAGGGGCCGCCTGATGTCCGCCACCACCCGCAACCAGGTCTTCTCCGCCGTCCACACCGTCGGCGGGCTGCTCCCCGCCGACATGCTCGTCCGCATTTCGGAGAGCAAGGAGGGCAAGGACGTCCCGGGTTCCGGCCCCGCCGACTACCACGTGATCGGCCCCCGGCGGTCCGTCCGCGACGAGGCCGAGCGCCACTGGGACTACCTCAAGGCCGTCTGGCGCGAACTCCGCGAGAAGCTGCCAGTCAGCGCCGAGGCCGAGCTGCCCGCCGACCCGACCGGCCTCGCCGCCGACCAGTGGCTGGAACCGCTCTTCACCGAGCTGGGCTTCGGTCGGCTCACCACGGTCGCGGTCGGCGAGTACCGGGCCGACAGCGACCCGGAACGCGTCTTCCCCATTAGCCACAGTTGGCACCACGTGCCCGTCCACATGGCCGCCTGGAACGCCCTCCTCGACAAACGGCCCGGCGGCGTGGGCACCGTACCCCCGCACTCCCTCCTCCAGGAGTCCCTGAACCGGCGAGAAGCTCACCTGTGGGGCATTCTCACCAACGGTCGGCAACTGCGCCTGCTACGCGACTCGAACGCCCTGGCCACCGCCGCGTACGTTGAATTCGACCTCGAAGCGATCTTCGACGGCGAACTCTTCAGCGAGTTCGTACTGCTCTACAGGCTGCTGCACGTCTCCCGCTTCGAGACCGGGGAAGCGGGAGTACCGTCTGCGTGCTGGCTGGAGCAATGGCGCGCAGAAGCCATCGCCTCGGGAACCCGGGCGCTCGACCACCACCGCGACGGAGTCCAGCGGGCCATCACCACTCTCGGCACGGGCTTCCTGCGCCACCCGGCAAATACGAAACTACGCGAAACCCTTGACGTCGACCGCTTCCACGCGGCGCTGCTGCGCCTCGCCTACCGGATGATCTTCCTTTTCGTAGCCGAGGACCGCGAGGCCCTCCACCACCCTGACGCGAGCGAGGACGCCCGCAAGCGGTACGCCAAGTATTTCAGCTCAGCCCGTCTTCGCCGCCACGCCCTGCGCCGCCAGGGCACCGCGCACGCCGACCAGTACGCCGCGCTGCGGATCGTCCTCGACGCGCTGGGGTGCGAGGACGGTCGGCCTGAGCTGGGCCTGCCCGGGCTCGGCGGCCTCTTCGACGACATCGACGCCGACGCCCCTCTGCGGGGGTGTTCCGTGTCGAACGCCTCGCTGCTGGAGGCCGTGCGCCATCTCGCGCGCGTACGGGACGAGAAGACCGCGCGCTGGCGGCCGGTGGACTACCGCAACATGGGCTCCGAGGAACTCGGCTCCATCTACGAGTCCCTGCTGGAACTGGTCCCCAAGCACAGCGCTTCCGAACGCTCCTTCGAACTGGTCAACCGGCTCGGCAACGACCGCAAGAAGACCGGCTCCTATTACACCCCCAGCTCGCTCATCGAGACCCTGCTCGACTCCACCCTCGACCCGGTGATCGATGACGCCCAGAAGCGCGGCGAGCAGGCCGCCACGGCGGCAGGCGAGCAGGACTCGTCGGAGGCGATCGTCCGGGAATTGCTGTCGCTGACTGTCTGCGACCCGGCCTGCGGTTCGGGCCACTTCCTCGTCGCGGCGGCCCGCCGCATCGCCAAGCGGGTGGCGGCGGTACGGGAGAGCAACCCGGAGCCCCCGCCCGTCGCCGTGCGCACCGCCCTGCACGAGGTCGTCGCCCGCTGCGTCTACGGCGTGGACCTCAATCCGATGGCGGTCGAGCTGGCGAAGGTCTCGCTGTGGCTGGAGGCTCTGGAGCCGGGGAAGGCACTCGGTTTCCTGGACGCGCACATCAAGCACGGCAATGGTCTGGTGGGCACAACGCCCACGCTGATGTTGGGTGGCATCCCGAACACGGCGTTCAAGGCCGTCGAGGGCGACGACGAGAAGTACGCCAAGTTCCTGGAGAAGCAGAACGACCAGGAGCGCAAGGGCCAGAGCGGCCTTTTCAAGGTGGTCGTCGAGACGAAGGTCTCCAACACCGCCTTCGCCTCAGACCTGCGCCGGATTATCGCGGCCCCCTCCGGCGACCTGCGGGAGGTGCACGCCCAGCAGACGGCATACGAGGACTTGCGGAAGCAGACGGAGTACGTCCACGCCCGGCACGTCGCGGACGCCTGGTGCGCCGCCTTCATGTGGTGCAAGACCAAGGACGCCCCGACCCCCGTCACTCACGAGGTGTTCCAGGCCATGCTGGACCCCGAGGCCCGGTCGGCTTCGAAGGCGACCCACGACGAGATCGACGACCTGCGCGACCTCTACCACTTCTTCCACTGGCACCTGGAGTTCCCGGAGGTCTTCACGGTCCCTGGGCAGGCCGGCGCGGGTGATACGGGCGAAGCCGTGGACCCGGCGACGGGGTGGACGGGCGGCTTCTCGTGCGTGGTGGGCAACCCGCCGTGGGACAAGGTCGACTTCGAGGACAAGAAGTACTTCAGCGTAGTCGAGCCGTCGATCGCGGCGATCGCGGGGACGGCGCGGCGTACGAAGATCGTGGAGTGGGAGGCCGAGAACGCGGAGGCCGGGAACCCGGAGGCGGGGAGGCGATACCGGACGGCGCGGCGAGCGGTGAAGTCCACGTTCCTGTTCGCGGGGGCGTCGGGGGCGTTTCCGCTGTGCGGGAGGGGGTTGACGGTCAAGGGGGTCAACTCCCTCCAGACCGACCAGTTGTTCGCGGAGCGCTTCGCGACGATTGCCGCGCCCAGGAGCCGCTTCGGCTGCATCCTCCCGACGGCCATCGCGACCGGCGCAGGAGCGCAGTACCTGTTCAGCGACTTCACCCGGCGGGGGGCGGTGGCGGCACTGTGCGACTTCGAGAACCGCAAGCCGCTCTTCGTGGGGGTGGACTCCCGCTACAAGTTCTGCCTGCTCTCGCTGGTCGGCAGAGACCTTCGGGAGGATGCGGCCCGATTCGCGTTTTTCCTGGAGGACCCGGCGGACTTGGACGATTCGGAGAGGGTGTTCGCGCTCAGCCCGGAGGAGGTCGCCCTCATCAATCCCAACACCGGCACGCTGCCGATCTTCCGGACGCGACGTGATGCGGACCTTACGGCAGACATCTATCGGCGTATTCCGGTGCTGTGGAACGAGACGGAGCGGGGTGGCAATCCGTGGGGGATCGCCTTCAAACGGCTCTTTGACATGACCGACGACTCCGACCTTTTCCGTACCCGCGAGACGTTGGAGGGGGAGGGATGGGAGCTGACCGGCAATGTGTTCACGCGGGATGGGAAGCGGATGCTGCCCTTGTACGAGGCGAAGATGGTTAATTTCTTCAACCATCGCGCAGCGGACGTAGTCACGAGTGCGACGGCGGTTAACCGAAAAAATCAACCCAGGTATCTGACATCCGCTGAGCTCCAGGACGCAGCGCGTTCCGCCCTCCCTCTGAACTGGATCGCAGAGCAGGGTCTTATCCCCACTCACAGGAATGGCAAGGAAGTTGAGGTTCCTGGTGTTAATTTGCGCTTGAATGAGATGAAGTGGGAGCGTGATTGGCTGTGCGGATGGTGTGATGTCACGGCATCGACTAATGAGCGCACGGCGATCCCAGCTTTCATTCCGCGTACGGCTGCAGGACATAAATTCCCGTTGATGCTGCCTGCCGTATCGGGTGTTCTTATCGGCGCTCTGATCTCCGCTCAGTGCTCTCTCGTATTCGACTACGTGAGCCGACAGAAGATCGGCAGCACGAGCATGGGGCTATTCATCTGGAAGCAGCTACCTGTTCCCGCTCCGCATCTAATGGAGTCGCACACACCGTTCATTACCCCGCGCCTTCGAGAGCTCGTTTACACCGCCTTCGACATGGCTCCGCTCGCCCGAGACCTAGGTGACACCGGCGCCCCCTTCCGCTGGGATGAGGATCGCCGAGCACAGACCCGCGCCGAGCTCGACGCGTACTTCTTCCACCTCTACGGAATCAGTCGCGACGACGCGGATTACATCCTGGAGTCCTTCCGGACGGAGTCAGGCGGCCTGAAGAACAACGAGATCGCCAAGTACGGCCACTACCGCACCAAGGATCTCGTGCTTGCCGAGTACGACCGCATGGCCGTAGCTGGCGTAAGCCTCACCACGCCCCTCGTGGACGGCGAGAACTACATCTCCACGCTCACCCCGCCGCCCGGCCATGGCCCGCGTCACCCCGCCGAGCCTGAGACCGCCTGACGAGCGCGGTCCAGGCGGGCCCCCTTGCTGCTTGCCCGCCCGGACCGCTACAGCAGGTGATCGGCGTTGCCGGCCCTGATGTCCCGGATGAGGGGTGCGCAGGGCCTCCCGCGTGTCCGTCAGGTACGTCTCCTTCTGCCCCGCGACCGCGATGTACGCATTGTCGTCGGCGTCGATGCCGACGCGGAAGCGGTTGGAACTCTCCGCGCAGAAGAGTTCTCTCCACATGATGTCGGGCACGGCGTTGCCTCCTACGCGTGCACCCGGGCCACGCTCTTACACCTCCCGCGATTTCCTTCGGGGCCGGAGGCTATCCCTGAGCGAGCGGCCTGACACCACGGAACCGTTCCGCCGCCGCCCTCGACATCGTGGTGCCCGCAGGTGCCTCCGGACACCAGCCGGTCGAATGCGGCGGCCGACGGATCAGCTGTCGTCCCGCTGCCGTTCGTCCGCACACACGAGCCACAGCGCATAGGAGTGCCGCAGCTCAGCGAGGGCTTCCTCGTTCAGTGCCGGGTCGGAGACCGAGACGTTGGCCAGACGCATGACGATCTCCGTCATGTGTTCGGCGACGACGGCTGAGCGGCGGGCGTGCGCGGCGGCGCGCTGGGCGGCGATCCTCTCCCGGGCGGCCATCATGTCGGTCAACGTGCCGTAGCCGGGCTGTTCGGCGTCGTACAGGGAGGGCACCCGAGGCAGCCCGGCCGCTGTGAGCGTGGATACGGGATCGCGGTCGTCCGCCGGCGTCCGCGCGCCCTCTGTCCCAGCATCTTCCATGCCCAGGATGCGCAGAACGACCTGCCGCTCAGACTCGGAAACGGCCACCTTGGCCGCCAAAGCGTCGAGTTCGTCGAGGATGCCGGGCACGGCACCGGAGTCCCCCTCGGCGAGGTGGTCTTCGAGTTCCCGCGCAAGGGCGTGAGCACGTTTGGAGGCCGCGTCGAGCAGCGAGTTGCATGCGTCGATCTCGGCGAAGGCGCGCTGGGCTGCCTGTAAGGCCATGTCGAGGACGTCGCCGGGCTCGCCCGTCAGCATGCGGGTGTGGTGGAGCAGGGCGTGTACGTGTGTACGCGCCGTCTCCAGCGGATCGTGCTCCAGCTCTTCCTGCACCCCCTGCCATTCCTCGGCCACGAGGTCTTCGGCCCCGTTCGGTCGGGTGGGCTGCACTTGTTGACCCCTTCTCGTACTTCGGTTCAGAGGGGTTGCATTCGCGGGTTCCGGGCGAGTGGGCCGCCTACGTGGCCACGCCGGGATCTATATCGTACACGTTTTCGAGTTTCTGAGCATCGCAAAGTCTGTTGACATTGCCAACGTATCTTGTGGAAGATAGGGGAGTGAACAGCGCGGCGGTCCCGTCGTGCTCTCCGTCTGATCGTGCAAGGAGCACCGACATGACCGACGACACCCCTCTGCGTCAGTTGCTCGACGACCGCCTCACCGCGGGCGTCGCCGCGTCCGAACTGGCCCCGGAGGCGGCCGACCTGCTGCGCGGGATGCTTCCCGAGCCGACGCCGGAGAGGACCGGACGCGCCGGCCCTGTGTACCTGCGGTCCATCACGGCGGCGGGCTGGCGGGGCGTCGGCCCCGAGACCACGCTCGACCTTCCGCCCGGCCCCGGGCTGACCGTCGTCGCGGGCCGCAACGGCACCGGCAAGTCGAGCTTCGCCGAAGCCGCCGAGATGGCGCTGACGGGCTTCAACGCCCGCTGGGACGGCAGCAACGGCAAGGCTCGTACGGCGGTGTGGAAGGAGGGGTGGCGCAACCTGCACGACTCCACGGTCCCGACCGTCTCTGTACGGCTCACCCTGGACGACACCGGCGACCCGGTCACCGTGCGCCGCACGTGGTACGGGGCGAAGGTGGACGAGGCGCGTACGACGGTGGAGCGGGTGGACGGCACGGAGCAGAAGCTGGAGGAGAGCATCGACGCCTCGACGCTCTCCCTCTACCGTCCGTTCCTGCCGTACAGCGAGCTGGGCTCGATGGTCGAAGGGACGCTCAGCGCCCTGCACAACACCCTGGCCCGGTTCATCGGGCTCGGCCAGCTCGGCGACATCGACGACCTGCTCGCGGCCCGCATCAAGGAGTGCAAGGACATCGAGAAGCGGCCCGGCGCCCTCAAGACCGCGGCCGTCGACGCTCTGACCGGACTCGATGACCAGCGTGCCGTCGAGGCTGCTCGGGCACTCGGCGGACGTACCCCCGATGCGGACGCCGTCTGCGCCCTGCTCGACCGGGACGCGGTCACCGACTCGGGTGCGGACGTCCGCCTCCGGGCACTCGCCACCCTGACCGGCCCCGACCAGCAGGAGGTCGCCGGGGCGCTGGCCCGGCTGCGGGAGGCTGCTGCCGCAGCCGAGGACGTACGGCACTCCGACGCCGAGGATGCGCGACGGCTCGCCGGGCTTCTGGAAAGCGCCCTCGAACACCGCCGCCGCTCCCAGAGCGCCGACTGCCCCGTCTGTGGCACCGCGGACCGTCTGGACCCGGCCTGGGCGGACGGCGCGCGGGCGGAGATCGAGCGGCTCCAGTCGGAGGCGGCGGGGGCCGAAACGGCCCGCCGGGCGCTCGGCGCCGCGCAGCGTGCCGTCCACGACCTGGTGCAGCCGGTCCCCGACCTGCTGCGGGCGGAGGAGTCGGAACTGGCGGGTCTCTGGCGCGAATGGGCCCTGTGCCGGAGCCTGACCGACCCCGCCGAGCTGGCGAACCGCGTCGAACGCGTCGCCCCGACGCTGGGCGCGTCATGTCGCCAGACCAGCGAGGAGGCCGCCCGCAGGCTCACCGACCGCAACACCGCCTGGCGGCCCGCGGCCGTGCGGCTCGCCGAGTGGCTCAATGCGACGGAGAAGGCCGGGGAGGCGAAGGAGCAGCGCACGGAGACCGAAGCGGCTCGCTCCTGGTTCAAGACGCTGACGAACGAGCTGAGAGAGGAGCGGATGGCGAAGTTCGAGAAGCAGTCGCAGGATGTGTGGAACAAGCTCTGCGAAAGCAGCAGCGTGTCGCTCGGGTCCATCGCGCTGAAGGGCACGGCCGCGCGGGGGAGCGTACAGCTCGGCGTCTCCGTGGACGACCAGGAGGCGCCCGCGTACAGCGTGATGAGCCAGGGTGAACTGCACTCGCTCGCCCTGTCGCTGTTCATCCCGCGCGCGACGCACGACGACAGCCCGTTCGGCTTCCTCGTCATCGACGATCCGGTGCAGTCGATGGACACGCAGAAGGTGGAAGGGCTGGCCGCCGTCCTGAGCGAGTGCGCCCGCCACCGGCAGGTGGTCGTCTTCACCCACGACACCCGGCTGGAGCAGGCCATCTCCCACCTGGGCATCGAGGCGACGATCCTCCACATCTCCCGCGAGAGCGACTCCGTCGTCACCGTCGAGAAGAGGAGCGATCCCGTCAAGCAGGCGTTCCAGGAGGCCCGTGACCTCTCCTACGATCAGCATCTGCCTCAGAGCGTCGCCGACCGGGTGATTCCGGCGATGTGCCGGCATGCACTGGAAGTCGCCTGCATGGAGACCGCGCGCCGTACCCTGCGGGACGACCATGGCCTTGGCCTCGCGGAGATCGAGGAGCGCATCTCCCCGCTGGTGCGCACTAAGGAGCATGTGGCCCTCGCCCTGCTCGGTGACTCTTCCGGGAGGCCGCAGACGGTGGTCGAGAGCCTGTACGCCGGGGGATGGGCGCTGATCAACGAGCTCAACGAGGGCTCTCACCCAGGGCTGCCGACCCTGGACGACCGCAAGCAGCTCGTGACGCGTACGGAGAGGCTGGCCGAGGCGATCCGGCGTGGCCGGGGAACGGTCGTGTCGCAGGGCGGTGCCCGATGACGGACAACGCCCGCGAACTCGTCTCCGATGCCGAGGCCCTTCTGCAGGCTCCGGCGGGCACGCCGGGACCGCTCAGCCCCGGCGTACGGGCCCGCGCCGCCGCCGTGCTGCTGCGCCTCGCCCTCGACCAGCGGCTGGACGACTTCTGGCACAGGGTGGCCCCTGCTATGACGCGCAACGCCAAGCACCGCATGCTGTGCCTGGAGGCGTACACGGATCGGGGGACCGCCCGGCGCTGGCGTCTCACCTGGTCCGCGCTCAGCGGCGTCTGCCACCACCGCACGCACGAGTTGCCGCCTAGCACCACCGAGATTCAGGGGCGTCTGCTGGAGGTGAACGCCCTGCTCGACGCACTCGACGGGGCGCCCGCTGCCCCGGCCGCCGTGGTCATCCCGGCTGCCCGGACCACGGCGCCGACAGCGGCTCCCGCTGCGCCCCCCGCTCGGGAACCGCAGGCGGGCCGTCCCGTACCGAAGCCCGGTCCGCCGCCGGGACCGTGGGCCGACCCTCCGGTCGTCGGCGGCCCGCGAACGTAGAGGAGGCCGTCCGCGTCGTCTACGGCTACGACCGGACCAGATCGGGCAGCCAGCCTATGTGGCGGAGTGTCGGCGCGACCCGACTGAGCAGGAAGAACACGACCGGCGTCTCGTCATCGTCCCGAGGGAAGAAGAGAGCGTGCTGAACGGAATCCGTGTCCTGTGGCTCGTCCAGATCGATGAGCGGTGGGTCCGGCCGCTCGAAGGCCACGTCGAGTACCACCCCGGGCCGAGCGGTTAGCTCACGCAGATCGTGGAGACCGCAAACGTCGGCGAAGTCGGCAGTGGCGAACGTCTTCTTGAAGCTTGGGCGGTCGTCGGCAACGGCGACCCAACCCATGATCCGCAGTTCCCCGTCGCGTAACCCGGACGCCTGGATACCGGCCCGCCGCCGGTTATGCAGGTTGGACAGCGGAGCAGGCATCTCCGGCACGGGCGAGTGCAGCTGACCGGCCACCCCGGTCTGACGATTCACGACACGCGGTGGGAGAACGGGGAGCGTGATCTCGTCCTGTACCAGCCCGCGGTCACACCCCTGGACCGCGCCCCGGAACATGTAGCGGCGTAGTCCTTCGGCGTCGTGCCGTCCCGTCGCAACGTGAGCTGATCCATGATGGTCATGGCGACTGTGCCCCCCCGTGGGTGACACATACCGTGCTCCCCTGGCGGGAGATTATGCGCTTAACTACGCCGAAAAATAGGGTTATTGGGAAAGGTGGCAGTGCCTGTGCCGCCCGGAACGGGGGAGCAGACATGACCGAGTCCAAAGACGGGACTACCGGCTCGGGGGAGCCGCCGGAGTTCCTACTGCGACTGCCGGGGGCGAGCGGGGTCGATCGGGCTCGTGGGGTGCTGCTGGACGAGGTGGGGACCAACGGAAGCCGGAAGTTCCGCATCCTGGCGGGCTCGCCCGCCCGGGACCGCGAGATGCCGTCCTTCTCCAAGCACTTCTCCGGCACGGCCATCGCGCGGGAGACGATGAAGAACGCGGGTGTGCTGCGCGCGTCCACTCGCTGGCCCGGGTGGTTGGAACTGGCCCAGGACGTCGACTGCGGGTCCCCGTCCTTCGCCGCAGGCGTGCTGGTCGGGGCACCGCGCAACGGCTGGGTGGACTGGAAGACGGAAGCGGGGGCGCCGCTCGCGGACTTCATGGAGGGGGTCTGGTCAGGTCCTGCCAGGGCCTGGCTCGTCCGGGGCTCCAATGTGTCCGGAGCCGATCTCGTCCAGAAGCTGTGGCTTCCCGAGGAGCGAGTCTCGCTCGCCGCCCCTCGCCTGCGCCAGGGGATCGGCCAGGGGACCAGCAAGGAGCGCCTGCGCACGGTTGTCGAGGAGGACTGGGGCACCACGGCCACGTACAACCAGAAGCTGGAACTCGTCGAGGAACTCCACGCGTTCCTGTCCCGGATGAAGCCCGGCGACACCGTGTGCACACTCTCCGGCGGACGGTTCTACGTCGGCGAGATCACCGGCCCCGCCGAGCAGACCGCCTCCGACAACGGCCGGTCCAATCTGCGGCGGCCCGTCGAGTGGCAGAGCACCGGCCACCCGTACGACGTGCTGCCCGAGGAGATCCAGCAGCGGCTGTCCATCCAGCACGACATCGTGGATCTCACCACCGTCCAGCCGCTCATCGAGGGGCTCGGCCTCTCCGACGAGGAGCTGGCAGACGAGGCCGAGGCCATAGAGAACGACCCCAGCGGCACGACACCCGCCCTCACCGCCCGGCGTGAGCTGGAACTCCCCGTGCCGGAACAGCACCTAGCCGACGAACTGCTGGTGCACGACGTGGCCTGGCTGCGGGACATTCGCGACCTGCTGTGGGACGAACGGCAGCTGATCCTCTATGGGCCGCCCGGAACCGGCAAGACGTACACGGCCCTCAAACTGGCCGAATACCTCGGCGGCGGGCCCGAGCAGGTGAAGCTCGTGCAGTTCCACCCCTCTTACGCTTACGAGGACTTCTTCGAGGGGTTCCGTCCGCGCGAGGACCCGGATACAAGGGAAGTCGCCTTCCGCCTCACCGCCGGTCCCCTGCGCGAGCTGGCCGACCTGGCGTCCCGCGAGGGCAATCGGCACATCCCGCACTTCCTGATCATCGACGAGATCAACCGGGCCAACCTGGCCAAGGTCTTCGGAGAGTTGTACTTCCTCCTGGAGTACCGCAACAAGTCGGTACAGCTCACCTACTCCGGCGACGACTTCGCACTGCCGCCGAACCTCTTCGTCATCGGCACGATGAACACCGCCGACCGGTCGATCGCCCTGGTGGATGCGGCGATGCGCAGGCGCTTCGCCTTCGTCGAGCTGTCACCCCGTACCGAGCCCACCAGCGGCCTGCTACGGCGCTGGCTCGACCGAGAGGGGCTCGACACCCGGGCCGCGGACCTGCTGGACGCGCTCAACTCCCGTATCGAAGAACCGGACTTCCGTATTGGCCCCTCCTACCTGATGAAGAGGGGGGTACACCGGCAGGGCGGTCTGGAGCGTACCTGGCGGACCAAGATCCTGCCGCTGCTGGAGGAGCAGCACTACGGGGAGTCCTTCGACATCGAAAAGCGCTACGGTCTCGATGCCTTGGCCCGGTCCATCGGCGACGGCGAATCATACGAGCCCTCGAAGTGACGACTGTCGAGTTGACCGAGTACGGCCCGCCCGTCACCGTGTCGCTCCCGGACGAAGTCGGGCGCTCGCTCGCTGCCTCCAGGATCATCGAGGCCGCCCCCGATCCCTACCAGGCGGGCTCTTGGCGACTGCGCGCCGGCGGCAAGGTCGGCGCCGTGGCCTTGAGGTCACCGGGGCACAGCGCCGTCACCCTCCGCATCGCCCCCAAGGTGCCGGTGGCGCGGCTGTTCTTCCTCATCGGCTACGCGTCCAACCCCCACATCCACCGGGACGGGGAGGTGAGCGTTGCCGAGCAGGACGAGGTGCTTCCCGCGCTGGCGCTGGGATTCGAGAGATCTCTCGAACGTGCCCTGCGGCAGGGAGTGCTCCAGGGATACCGGCACACGGAAGAGGCCGCACCGGTCGTCCGAGGACGTATCAGGGAAGCGGATCAGGTCCGGCGGCATTATGGGCGGGCGTTCCCGGTCGAGGTCGCCTACGACGACTACGGGACCGATATCGCCGAGAACAGGCTGCTGCGCGCTGCCACGGAGCGGCTGCTGACCGTGCCCAGAGTGCCCGACAGCGTACGCCGCCGGCTGCGCCACAACCGCGGCCGGTTGCTGGACGCACAGCCGCTGATCCCCGGCAGCCGTGATCTGCCGCAGTGGAGGGCGAGCCGGCTCAACCTCCGCTACCAGCCCGCGCTACGGCTGGCCGAGACGGTGCTGCGCAGCCTGTCCGTCGAGCACTTGAGCGGCCGGATCACCATCGATGGGTACCTCTTCGACACGCATAAGATCTTCGAGGACTTCGTCTGCACCGCACTGCGCGAGGCGCTGGCGCAATACGGGGGGCGCAGCGCACTTCAGGCGCAGGGTGTGCACCTCGATGAGGCCGAGGCTCTTCGGATGCGTCCGGACCTGGTCTGGTACGGCGACCATGGCATCCCACGAGCTGTCGCGGACGCCAAATACAAGGCGGAGAAGCCCGAAGGATTTCCGGACGCCGACCTTTATCAGATGCTTGCCTACTGCACGGCGCTCGGGCTCCGCGACGGTCATCTCGTCTATGCGAGGGGCTACGAGCCGACCGCGACCCATCGGGTGCGGCACGCGAAAATCCGCATCCACCAGCACGCCTTGGCCCTGGAGCAGTCGCCCGACGAGCTGCTGGCCGCGATCACGTCCATCGCCCGCTTGATGGTCGAAGGCGAGGTCGCGACGTGACCTCCCCCGGAATCCGTCAGGCATCGTCCTCGGGAGGCAGAAGTGCCCCGTTGGTGAGGCCGTCACGGGCAAGAGCGCTGACCTGTTCTGCCAGCCGGGTAACTTCGCCGATGTGCCCCTCGAACTCTTTGAGCGCGCGGAAGGCGGCGCCGTAACGGCGTTGTTCGTCCACGGCCATCTGCGGGATGCGCGCACCCTTGACATCGAGGCGGTAGGAACCGCTGCTGCTCGTCGAACGGCGGTTGTTGGAAGCGCTGCGTAGGAATCCTCTGAGATATTCGGTGTCCAACTGCGCGCTAGTCGAGGTCGGTTCAGGTGAAGCGAGGTCGACGAGCCCGGCACGGGAAAGGTCGGCAAGACTGACCGTCGCGCCGTCCAGCGTCCCCGGCCCTTCGCCGGCTGTGAGGGCGGGCAGCAATGCGGTCAACCGGTTGAGCCGCTCCTCGATGCCCCGTTGCAAGGCGCGGTACTCGGCGGAGAAGTCCTGTCGGGAACCGCTCAAGTGTGCGCTCGGCGTGAGGTCAACGGAGTCATTCAGAAGATCGATCAGCGGTACGTCGACGACTTGCTCGGCTGTCGGCTCCATGGGGCCGTCGGGGGCATTGGTGGTGAGGTCCACCATCCGCACCGAAGTCGCGCTGGGAGAGGGGCCGCTAGGACGGTGCAGCGTCCACAGGTGCACTGGTTGAGCGTGTGATGGCACCATGCCGGGCGGCAGTGCGACGATCTCCTTGAGGAGGCCACGGCGGACGATCTCGGCCCGGATGCGCCTGCCCGCCTTGCGGTAGGCGACTGAAGCGGGCATGACTACCAGCGACCGACCGCCCGGAGCAGTATGGGCGTAGCAGTGCTGGAGCCAGGCTAGATCCCCCTCCGCCTTGGAGGGCGTGCCCAGTTCCCAGCGGGCGTCGAGGAGCAGTTCCTCCCGGCCCCAGTCCGGACCGGCGGTCGGGGGGTCACACAGGACGAGGTCGGCTCGTAGCTCCGGCCAGCGGTCCTCGCGGAGGGAATCCCCGGTCTCGATGGCGGTGTCCTGCGATCCGGCGAGCTCGGCTCGGGCCTGGGCTAGTTCCCCAGCCGCTGGATCGATCTCCTGGCCCCGGCGTACCGGTCCTTCGGCCGGTCCGACGGAGAGAAGGAGGGTCCCGATACCGCAGGCTGGATCGAAGATGACGGAGTCGTCGGGTACTGGTCCCACGAAGTGGCTCACGGCCTTGACGAGCCGCGACGATGTGATCTGGTCGAAGCTGGCACGCCGGGCGGAGTCCAAGAGACGTTCGACCAGTTGGTCGATGACTTTGGCTGCTGATTCCTGCGCCGCCAACCCCGAAGCCAGATCGGCCAGGTTGTCGTCCAACCTCGAAACGTCGTCGTGTGTGAGGAAGCGGGCAACGCCCGCGATGCCTGCGACTATGTCGTCGCCGAAGGCACCCCGCAGTGCTTGCCACAGGCGGACGTCGTCCGAAAGGTCGGTGCCCTTCTGCTGCTTGGCCAGCCAAGAACGGACCTCGGTCAGCGAAAAGAGAGGCGTGCTCGCTCCACCGTCGGCAGGTGCTGGGAAGTCGCTGTACCGCCGCCTCCAGTTGGAAACAGCGGCACGCGTCACCCCCGCCAGCCTGGCGATCTCTGCACCGGTGATCAGCGATTCGGAGGCTGGGGGAGTGGATTCCGTCATAGCTCCACCGTACACGCAGTTGCGAGCGAAGCCGATAGGTTGTGCGTTGGCAACGTCAACGAGCATGTCGAGCGTCCTGGTTGGTCGGCGTTCGGCCAGGCGCACGGGTTGCGGGCTGCGCGGTCTTCTCGCCGCATGCTTCCATTTATGCCCATCTGTCCTGCTGCATCGCACTGGGTACGCTGCAGTGACAGGACCGTGCGCGACCGCGTCCTGCTCGCTACGGCCAGCGGCCGTGATGCGCATGTTGCCGGTACCTGCCCGCCCTCAACAGCGCGGGCATCGAACGGATCATAGGCCGCTCGACCGCCTGGACGCTGCAGTTGGGCCCGCACGCCAACGCGGCGAATCTACTCAAGCGCCGTGAGGTGTCCGGACTTCCTCGGCCTGCCGCTTTCGCTGCGACAAGCGACACGTCCGCTTTGCCATGCAAGCCGCCTAGAGGCGGCCGAGGAGACGTTCAGTCGGAGGTGCTGACGCTCGGGGAGCCGGAAGAATGAAGATCGTTTTGAGAGGGTCGGCGAACGAATGCGTACAGCTCGTCGAGTGAAAGCCCCAGCTCAGTGGCCAGGGCGGCAACGGTAAAGAACTCCGGCGTGGACGTGCGGCCCTTCTCGATGCTGCGCACGGTCTCGACGGAGATCCCCGCATTGCGGGCGACGGTCTCAGCTGACCGCCCTGAGGCGCGCCGCGCATTCGTCAGTTGGGAAGCCAGCATTTGCCCGCGGTGGTGTGCGGCGGGATCTAGCCTCCTTCGTGACATGGGTGTAACTATACCTGTATCATTACCCCCATGACGGTAACCGCGGCGGCCGCTATTGCTAGTTGGCCCGAGGATGTGTTGCGGCTGAACGCCGTCTGCCCGTACTACACGATGTTTCCGCTGGACTTCCCGCTCCAGCAGCTCGCCGCCCACCCCGCTGCGACCCGGGTGCTGGATCCGTTCTGCGGGCGGGGTACCACGCTGTACGCCGCACGTTTGGCAGGACTGCCGTCGGTGGGCATCGACATCAATCCGGTGGCCGCCGCTATCGCTCAGGCCAAGCTCATCCAGGTCACACCGGGCGCAGTGGTCCGGCTGGCCCGGCAGATCCTTGACGGTGGTGTGCGAGGGGGACTACCCGAGGGTGATTTCTGGCGGTGGTGCTTCGAGCGGCAGACGCTGCGCGAGCTGGTGACCTTGCGCGAGGCCCTGCTGGAGATATCCACGCCGACGGCGGCCATGCTTCGGGCGGTCATGTTGGGCATCTTGCACGGGCCGCGCAACAAGACCTTCCCGTCCTACCTGTCGAATCAGATGCCACGGACCTACGCTTCCAAGCCCGCCTACGCGGTGAGATTCTGGACCAAGCGCGAAATGGAGCCGGTGCGTGTCCCAGCGCTGGAGGTCATTGGGCGGCGGGCCAAACGGTTGCTGGATGCGACCCCGCTCACTCAGGGCGGGAAGGTCTACCTGGGCGATTCCGTCGAGACTCTGGATGGGCTTCGGCAAAAGTTCGACCTGGTGGTCACCTCGCCACCGTATTACGGCATGCGCACCTATGTGGCCGACCAATGGCTGCGCTCGTGGTTCCTAGGGGGCCCGCCGGAAGTCCCATACGGCACGCATGGGCAGATCGCGCGGCAGCCGAATCAAGAAGCATTCATCCATGCTCTAGCCGAGGTTTGGGCCGCTGTCGGCCGCCGCTGCCGCCAGGGTGCCCGGCTTGCGATCCGTTTCGGGGCTCTGCCTTCGGCGCGCACCGATCCTGAGGAGATGCTGCTGGCCTCCGTGAGGGAGTCGAGGGCCGGGTGGGTCGTCAAGGAGGTCCGCCAAGCCGGCACCCCCACCGGACCGAGGCGGCAAGCCGAGCAGTTCGGCAAGGCCGGCTCCGCTGTCGACGAGATTGACCTCATCGCCGAGCTGACCGGGCTGCCGCGCTGACGCGGTTACTTCCTACAACTGCGTGACGGATTCTCAGTGCCTCGTGCCATCCTGTGTAGGCCAGACGAGTGAATCACTCACCTGTGGCAGCACGAACGTGGTGTGGGGAGAGGCATGTTCGACGCGGAACAGATCAAGCAGCTCAAGCAACTGATCGGCGCCCAGGTTGAAGCCGGTCGTGTGGAGCTGGAAAAGCTTGTCGAACAGGCCCGTGCCATCCGCTCAGATGTCAGGGTGATAAGACCGCGGGCAGCGACATCGGTCGCCCTGATGGCGTCGGATGGCGGCAACAATAAGGTCGCCTTCAACCCGTTCTACTTGCAGGTCGTCCGCGTCGTGGACTCCAACGGCAAAGAGCTGTGCATGGAGGTGGTCGCCCCGATCTCCGACATCGACGACCTGAGCCGCCGTCAGTTCGACGGTGACGGCAACCCCAGCACAGCCCTGGGCAGGATGATGAACGGTCTAGGTGTCGAACGACTGCAGGACCTGTCACCAATGATGTCCGGCAACTCCCCCAGTTGGGTCCAAGTTTTCAGGGACTTGTGTGAGTGGGCCACTCTCTATGACCTCATCTGTCACCGCGACTACGCCGTGGACACTCTGATCGTCCGAGACGGCCTGTTGCGCGCCAAGATCTTCAAAGGTGAGCTGTTCGTAAAGATGGGCGAGCTGATGTACCAGGCCATAGACCGGATCTACCGTCAGGACCGGCGCAGAGTGTGGCTGGTTGGCCTGGCCAAGAAGACCCAAGTCCTGGAGTACTACCGGCTGGCGATCTCACTGTCCGGCGTGTTCGACAACCACGCCGCCTGTTTCGCAAAGGTGCCGTCGGAGATGCTTGACGAGGTGTACCTCTGGGACGAGTACACCCGGGGCATCGACGACGACTCCAAAGGCGAGAAGCCGAAGTTCAACTTCGGATCGATGTACTTCGTCCGCTTCGGTCCCTACTCCGGCGATCCTATCTGGACCGTCGATGTCATGTCCCGCCAGGACAGGGAGGCCCAGGCAATTTTCGGCTATCTGCAGGCCGACGCGGTGGCTGGATTTCCCATCCCGCTCTATCCGAACTGCATCCAGCAGGCCGATAGCTTCTCCCGTGTCGCCGACCTGGACATGGACATCATCGAGGATCACCTCGTCGACGCCGTGCGCGAGCAGGTCGGCGAGGACAAGGCCCCGGTCATTGACGCCCTACGGCTGGCTTCCGATGTGGCCGCCCGCCGCTACGAGTAACGCACGCTTCCGTCCCTCCTGCCCTCCTGTGGAGCAAGAACCGTTATGAGCCTGTTCGAGCGCGACAAAGTCGTCGGCACCTTCCGCGGCTTCTCCGAGAGTGGTATGGAGTTCCACGCCGACCTCGTGCTGCCGCACCACGACGACTTCCAGTCCATGGCCATGCATGGCCAGTTCGTCCTCGTCCAGCTTGAGCATGAGCGTGAGGCCATCCTTGGGCGGATCACGACTATCTCCTCCCAGGGACGTCTGGTGTCCCCCATCGGCGAGGACTACGCCACGCGCGCCGTGCGCGACCAGCGGCCAATACCCGACGAGTTGCGGGAGCGTTACCTGAAGTACAAGGTGGATATCCGCATCCTCGGTGTCCTGCGCATGGAGGGCGACAAGCACATCTTTGTCCCTAGCCACCGGCGTCTCCCGCATGTCGGCGCCCGGGTCGCGCTCCTGGGTGATGATCTGCTCGCCGAGGTCGTCAATGGCAATGACACCGACGATGGTGCGGTTCCCATCGGCTACCTCGCTTTCGGCGAGTTTGTCTATGCCGGCAATGACAAGCGCGTGGGCGATACCTCCTGGATGCAAGTGCAGCATCCTGCGATCATGCCGACTTTCCAGATCGACAAGCTCGTCGCCCGCCGCAGCTTCGTTTTCGCCCGCGCTGGATTCGGAAAATCAAACCTCGTCAAGCTACTCTTCTCAGCCCTTTACGAAGACCAGCCAACCGTCCCGCGCCGCTCGGGCGAAGCTCCCGTCGGTACGGTCATCTTTGATCCGGACGGCGAGTACTTCTGGCCTGACTTCAAGGGTCGCCCCGCTCTGTGCGACGTGCCACACCTGCGCGACAAGCTAGTCGTCTTCACCAACCGCAAGGGCCCCAGCCAGTACTATCAGTCCTTCGTCATCAACGGTGTCAAGATGAACATCAAGGAACTGCAGGCGTCTCGGGTGCTGGGTATCGCTCTTCCTCCGGAGAAGCAGGATCAGCAGAACGTCGTGAAGCTCAAGTCGCTCGACGGCCCCAGGTGGAATCGCCTCGTCGACTTGATCTACCGCGAGAAGTACGGTGCAGACCGCGACCAGATCCGGGAGATCCTGCAGCTCGACCCCGGCCAGGAGGCGGAGACCAACGCGGCGATCGGCAACATGACGCGCGTTGTGAACGCGCTACATGACCCTGACAGCCAACTACTCACCGCGCTGAAGGACTGCTTGTCCCAGGGCAAGCTGTGCATCGTGGACATCTCCCAGATGCGCGGTTCGCAAGGACTCCAGCTCGCCGGCGTCATCCTAGGTGACATCTTCGAGCACAATCAGAATCAGTTCACAGAGGCAGAGCCGAAGTCCATCCCCACTATTGCCGTCATCGAGGAGGCTCAGTCCGTTCTCGGCGGCTCCTCCCAGAGCGAAGACGGTCCGTTCGTCTCCTGGGTCAAGGAGGGGCGCAAGTACGACCTCGGTGCCTTGCTTATCACTCAACAGCCGGGCAGTCTTCCGCAGGAACTTCTTAGTCAGGGCGATAATTTCTTCGTCTTCCACCTGCTCTCGCAGGGCGACCTGCTCTCCCTGAAGAAGGCTAACGCCCACTTCTCCGAAGACTTGCTGGCCACCCTGCTCAACGAGCCGCTCGTCGGTAACGGTATCTACTGGTCGAGCGCCCCTGGAACCGACCGCCATTCGCGCCCCTATCCTGTCTCGGTGCGCGTTCTTAGTTTTGAGGACTCGTACAGGATGGCCGACCCCGACTACTCGCTCCCGGCCCCCGAAAGCTTCGCCTCCCAGGCTCGAACCACTGTCGAGGAGCGACGTTCCGAAGCACGAATCGCTTCCGCCAGCCTTGCCGCCAGCCATCCGCAAAGCAGCACCAGCGAAACTGATGGGGAATACCTCGCAGTAGACGACAGTGCCATCGCGATCGTCCACCTGCGGGACAACAAACCCGAGTTCCAGAGGATGATCGACACCTCTCGTGGTATCAAGTGGGGCCGGGTCGCTTACATGCTGGCCGAGAAAGCTCCCGCGCACGCGCAACGCGACGGATCAGCCTTCAGTTGGGGCAACTCCTTGGTCAAGCAGGCACTTGACCAGCTGTATCCGGATCAGTGGGTCTCGGTACCCCGAGAAGATGACAAAAAGCCGGGCACGTTCCCCAAGTTCATCATGCTCAAGGAACACGCTCCGAACACCGCGCCGGAAGTGAGTCAGAAGGCTAGTGAGGAAAATTGCGATGTGCCGTTTGATACGGGGCCGGTCGGCGAGGACCCTCCCTTCTAAATTTGGTGGCCCTCGGCGCCCTGATCTTCTGCGAGAGCTCTCGCTGACACCTTTGCGTTCACGACGTCATGAGTTTTTCTCCTCAGGCCGATTGGGAGAGGATCGCAGACCGTCACCGACAGGAAGCCAAGTTTGGATACCCCTATTTTCTGCGGGGTTGAGGAAGACTCAGGCATTTTACTTCGTTCGAGAGATACGTCCAGAGACGTGACAGGGCGGTAGCCATCATCTGATTGCTCCCGCCTAGTTGTGTGGAGGACGCGACGTCGTGCCACCTGAGGTGGCTTCAGCCGTTGCGCTCACCAGGGCATGGCCACCAGGTCATGATCATTCGCTCCGCGTCACTTCCCAACGGCGGTGCGAACTGCGCGGTTGCGGGATCCGCGGCGCAGGCGGATAGGATCTGGGCGGTCGCACGGGAGAGTTCTCGGTCACACTTGAAATCCTTCGTGCGGCCACTTTTCTGTCTTGGTCGCGGTGATGGCTGCCTGCCACCGTCAGACGAAACGAGAAGCACCAGGCCCCTAGAATGGCCGTCGTGACCGACAACACTCAGCGCCCCGCGAGCGGGCCGAACGGCGCCCCTGAACTGCCGACTCAGTACACGCCGGCCGACGTAGAGGGCCGGCTGTACGAGCGTTGGGTAGAGCGCGGTTACTTCGATGTCGATGCGAAGAGCGACAAGCCTCCGTACACGATTGTCATCCCGCCGCCGAACGTCACCGGGTCCCTGCACCTGGGCCATGCCTTCGAGCACACGCTGATCGACGCCCTCACCCGTCGTAAGCGCATGCAGGGCTACGAGACGCTGTGGCAGCCCGGTATGGATCACGCGGGCATCGCCACCCAGAACGTCGTCGAGCGCGAGCTCGCCAAGGAAGGCAAGTCCCGTCATGACCTCGGCCGCGAGGCGTTCGTCGAGCGGGTCTGGCAGTGGAAGGCCGAGTCCGGCGGTCAGATTGCCGGCCAGATGAAGCGTCTGGGTAACGGCGTCGCCTGGAGCCGTGACCGCTTCACCATGGACGAGGGACTGTCCCGCGCCGTCCAGACCGTCTTCAAGAAGATGTTCGACGATGGCCTCATCTACCGCGCCGAGCGGATCATCAACTGGTGCCCGCGCTGTCTGACGGCCATCTCCGACATTGAGGTCGACTACCAGGATGACGACGGCGAGCTCGTCTCCATGACGTACGGCGAGGGTGAGGACAGCGTCGTCGTCGCGACCACCCGCGCCGAGACGATGCTGGGCGACACCGCGGTCGCGGTTCACCCGGACGATGAGCGGTACGCGCACCTCATCGGCAAGCAGATCAAGCTGCCGCTGACGGGCCGCTCGATCCCGGTCGTTGCCGACGAGCACGTCGATCCGGAGTTCGGCACCGGTGCCGTCAAGGTGACGCCTGCACACGATCCGAACGACTTCGCCATCGGACAGCGCCACGACCTGGAGTCGATCGAGGTCCTGGACGAGCGCGGCATCATCACGGTGCACGGCCCGTTCGAAGGGCTCGACCGTTTCGAGGCGCGTTCCGCGATCGTCGCCGCGATGCGGGCCGAGGGCCGGATCGTCGCGGAGAAGCGGCCGTACGTGCACTCGGTCGGGCACTGCTCGCGGTGCAAGACAACGCTGGAGCCGCGGCTGTCGCTGCAGTGGTGGGTCAAGGTCGAAACGCTCGCCAAGGCCGCCGGCGACGCGGTCCGCGATGGCCGGGTGAACATCCACCCCGCCGACCTGTCGCAGCGCTACTTTGACTGGGTCGACAACCTCAACGACTGGTGCATCTCCAGGCAGTTGTGGTGGGGCCACCGCATCCCCGTCTGGCACGGCCCGAACGGCGAGACGGTGTGCGTCGGTCCCGACGAGCAGCCGCCGAGTGGCGACGGCTGGAAGCAGGACACCGACGTTCTCGACACCTGGTTCTCGTCCGGCCTGTGGCCCTTCTCCACGCTGGGCTGGCCGGAGCACTCCGCGGACCTTGCCAAGTTCTATCCGAACTCGGTCCTGGTGACCGGCTACGACCTGATGTTCTTCTGGGTCGCCCGGATGATGATGTTCGGCCTGTACGCGATGGACGGCGAGGTTCCCTTCCGCACCATCGCCTTCCACGGCATGGTCCGTGACGAGCACGGTAAGAAGATGTCGAAGTCCTTCGGCAACACCGTCAATCCACTGGACTGGATGGACAAGTACGGCTCCGACGCGCTGCGGTTCACGCTCGCGCGCGGCGCCAACCCCGGTACCGACGTGCCGATCGGCGAGGACTGGGTTCAGGCGTCCCGCAACTTCGCCAACAAGATCTGGAACGCGACGCGGTTCGCGATGATGAACGGTGCCACGATCGAGGGCGACCTGCCGTCGGCCGAGCGGTTGTCAGCCACCGATCGCTGGATTCTGTCCCGGCTCAACACGGTCGTGGCTGAGGCGGACGCGC
Source organism: Streptomyces sp. NPDC025721 (assembly GCF_055558595.1). Taxonomy (NCBI): domain Bacteria; kingdom Bacillati; phylum Actinomycetota; class Actinomycetes; order Kitasatosporales; family Streptomycetaceae; genus Streptomyces; species Streptomyces sp. NPDC025721. The sequence goes on from NZ_JBVHMF010000001.1 coordinate 127,702, forward strand.
TCTACGACGACTACCAGTTCGCGAAGCTCGCCGACGCCTTGTACCACTTCGCGTGGGACGAGGTCTTCGACTGGTACGTCGAACTCTCCAAGACGACGTTCATGGCTGGCGGCGACGCGGCCAAGGTCTCAGCACGCGTCTTGGGCGAGGTCCTAGACGTGACGTTGCGCCTGCTGCACCCCATCGTCCCTTTCGTGACCGAGACGTTGTGGACCACGCTCACCGGCCGCGAGTCCGTAGTGATCGCTGACTGGCCGAATGACAGCGGGTTCCGCGATGCTGCCGCCGAGAAGGAGATCGAGAATCTTCAGCAGGTGATCACCGAGGTCCGCCGCTTCCGTTCCGACCAGGGCCTCCAGCCCGGTCAGAAGGTCCCAGCGCGCCTGGACCTGTCGGACACTTCGCTCGCCGCACACGAGGCCGCCACCCGCCAACTGCTGCGGCTGCAGCCGGAAGGCGACAGCTTCAATGCCACCGCGACACTCCCCGTTGCCGGTGCCACCGTCGCGCTCGACCTTTCCGGCACCATCGACATCGCAGCCGAGCGCAAGCGGCTGGCCAAGGACTTGGCTGCAGCCGAGAAGGAGAAGGCCCAGGCGGAGGGCAAGCTCGGCAACGAGGCGTTCTTGGGGAAGGCTCCGGACCACGTCGTTGAGAAGATCCGTACCCGCCTGTCGAGGGCGGACGCGGACATCGTCCGGCTGCAGAATCAGATCGGCAATCTGCCGCCCGCGTAGCTGACAGGCAGGCAACGGATTGGGCCCCGGACGACGCGTCCGGGCCCCACTTCGTTCGGAGGGCTTCCACTACGGGATGCCCAAGCCCTCAAAAGGACTGGCCAGGGAGAAGCCGCGCTGGCGGGCGACCGCCAGGGCTTGCTCAAGGTCGTACTCTGCCATGCGGACCAGGTCGACGAGCCGGGACGGCTTGGTGGCGAGGACATCGCGAGTGATCTCTTCCGCTGAGTCGTCGCGGTTGAGGCGGTCCCGGAACAAGTCGAGGTTCTTCTCCACCACCAGCAAGGTCATGGCGTACTCGGACACCTCGGCGTCGGAGACCCGTTGGGTACGCGAGTGGACGCGGTACTCGTGAAGGGGACCGGCGATGCACACGATGTTGTTGGTGACCCCGCTGCGGAACCGCCCGGCGAGGAGGTTCACTGCGAACGCCCAATCTCCCCACTTGCGTATGCGCGGGTCGTAGAGACCACCGCGGATCGCGTCGTCGCGGCGGTAGACGATCGAGGTGGGTACATGGTGCTTGCGCAGGATCAGGTCCTCGTGGCATGGATAGGACGAGATAGTGAGTCCGTCGAAGTCTCCGATCATCCGCGACATGGTGTGAACGAATGCCAGGTGCTGGTGCGTCTTGAGGTACTTCACCGCGCGGTCCGGGTAGCTGCCGGCCTTCAGTAGATCGGTGTCGGTGGCGAGCCGGTCGTCGGCGTCGAGTTGCATCATGTACGCGAAACTCGCTGCATTGATGCCGACGTTCCTGGCGGCATGGTGCCCACTGTGCACTTTGCGGATAACGCGGACCTCTGCGCGCTCGGCACACCGTTCGATGGCGCGGAGTGTGCTCGCGTCATCGGAGCCATCGTCCACGACCAGGACCTCGTACGGGAATGTATGAGGCTGCTGAATTAAGGAATCCACAGCTTCCAGCAGGTAGTCCCCTGAGTTGAAGCACGGGATGACAAAGCTGATCCCTTCGGGCGTACTCGACTTCATGGCATCTCCTTCTCGGGGATCAGGCAGCCGAATTGGTCGCGACAACGGTGGCTCGGGTCGCTTCGAAGCAAGTGCGTCCGGTCCTGCTGTCCTGCTCGGAGTGGTCGGACCACTGGATGCTCAGGTCCCAGTCGGCGTAGATCTTCTCAACTACCTGCTGGAAAGCGGCTGGTGAGTAGTCGGCTTCACCTTCGATGCGCAGCAACTGGTCGCTCGGCGATCTGCGGGTGATGCCCGTGAAGACTTCGAGGTAGTGGTGGTTCGCCCCACGTGCCTGGCTCACCGCCCGCGTGAGGAGGGACTCGACGTCGTGCCGGGCGAGGTAGTGCAGGACGTCCTTGGCGACGACGACTCCGAAATTTTCCTTGACGGTGAAGTCTTCGACGAGGCACCGCCGGGTTTCGATCTGGTGGGCCCAGTCGCCTGCGGTGCCTATGCGGCGAAGTAACGCGGCGCGAGGGATCTGGTCGACGGCGACCACACGGAAGCCCGCACGCGCCAGAGCGAACGCGTAATTCCCGAATCCATATCCCAGATCCAGTGCGATACGCGGAGTCTGGCCGTCGATCGACTCCAGGAGGGCGTTGAACCGCTCCGAGGTCGCTGCCTGAAGGTTCTCGGCGGTGTTCCGGTTGTGCGGGATGGTATCCGCGTAGAAGGCGCGTACGGATGCCATTGAGATGGACTGCGGCATGGGTGGCTCCTCTTCGGCCTGATAGGTCCAGGACGCACAGGGCCTAGAACGGCACCGTGACCAGGTGTCCGGGAGTAAGCACCGAGGAGGCAAGTGCCTCGGTGACCTGCATAGGGCGCAGATGACTCGCAAGGGAACTGCGGTGTTCGGTGCCACGCAGCCAGTGCCGCATGAGCTGGCGATTGCTGTCGCTGTGGAACAGTCCGCCGAAGGTCTCCTCAGCCACGTACTGCTCGTCAGGCAGGAGCGCGGCGTTGGCGCGCGTAGTGATACGGGCGAACGCGTCGATTCCGTCAGCGCTGACACCACGCGGGATGTCGTAGCAGTGAACGTGCGTAGAAAACAGCGTCGACAACTGAGCCTCCAGGTCGACGCTGGAAGTGCGGCCGTTGACGTTGTACACGCCATCCGGCAGCTCGGCCCAGTCACGTATTGATGGGGTGGTCTGCTCGAAGGACAGCGTCCCGAGCGAGATAGTCCTTCCCGTCGCGTCATTCACGAGCCTGAAGGTGGAGGTCACGTCGGTCTCGCCGAAGCGAAAGCTCGCATCCGAGTCCGCTGGCCATCCGGAGCCGTCATCTGCGAAGCGCCGGGCGATCGGCTGCGAGACGCGCTGATGCTGATCGGCGGGAAAGGCGCCAAAGGCGCTGACCTCCAGCCGGAGTTGAAGGTCAGGGAAGATGTCTGCGTTGAGCGCCAGGATCTGGGTCGCGAGATCCACGTAGTGGTAGGCGCCGTGCATCATCATCCCGTAGCCGTACTTGTACGGGTGATCGTCGCGGCTCTCGAACTCGCGCTGGAGATTCCACACCCCGCCAGCGGCCCTGAGGTGGAAAGACGTCAGGGGTGCTTCCCACCGCTCCATCCGCTTCCTCAGCGAACCGATGACCTTCTGGTTGTAGATCTGGTGGTATCGACTCAGCGTCATGACGGAGTGCTCCGCCGCGGAGTCGGCTGCGACGCCGATGAGTTTGTCCATGGTCTTCGTGATGGACGACGGCTTGAACCGGCCGTCGATGACAGGGGCCAGTACGGGCTTCTCGACCAGCGAGTCGATCTGGTTCTCCACGCAGAAGCGCAGGTACGCCTCATGCGCCCGCACTTCCGTGGCTATGTATACCTTCGACGGCACGCCATGTAAGCGCAGGTGTTGAATGGCAGTGGCGATGAGCGCCTGCGGCGTCTCCTGAAGGCGGTCACCGGAATCTGGCAGGTAGACGACGTCTCGCGGTTTCACGGAAGCCGTGTTGATACGCCGGTCGATCTCCGTCCTCTGCGACGCCAGATCGATGATCGAGTACGAAGTGATGTGGCCGGACCTGATTGCATCACGAACACACGGAAGGTACTTGTTGGCGACGATCTCATCGAAACCGATCACGATGAGGTGGTGAGCTGACATCACGGGACCACCTTTCCGGAAGCCCAAAGGGCACAGTTGGTGGGCTGGCTTTGGGCGCATGCCGCCAAATACCCGTGGTGGCAATGAGGCATGCTGAGTGTTCTATCCAGCCTTTGGTCGTTGGGAATGGGTTCGGAAGCGCCGACCGTGCTAAAAGCACTTCGGCAGAAGACCTGGGGTTACGAAGGCAACGTCGGACCGATTGAGTAGGCAAATCGTTCGCAAGTCCACTGGGTCGTACGCTGCAAGAATCGGAGAGCGTCGCTCACTACTGGGCGTAAGTTGACTATTCCAATCCGTGAGCGCCGTGGGCGGACAGGTTGTCCGCAGGAATCTGACGCCCACTCCCTTGACGGGGGCGGACGATCTGCTATCGGAACTGGGGCCGTGAGGCGAGCACAGCCTTCGCGCTTCGGGTCGGCTCGGTCACGCTGGCGCTAAAACCTGCCGCGTGTGCGGCCGGGCCGTCGGCTCGACCCTCGGCGGTGACCGGGTGCGCACCTCATCTGCCGTCCACGATCGTCCTCCTGATCAGTCAGAACTGCCGCAGAAGCGGCGACCACCCGATCGGAGCGGGAAGTTAACAGTTGACGATCAGACTGGTGGGGCAGGACAAAGTCCGTAGGCTGGTCATGAGTGCTGCGACTCGAAGGGACCGAACCGTCCATGACTGAGAACCTGACGCTGGGAGACCGGCTCCGCATAGCGCGCAGGACGCGCCAACTGTCGGCTGCGCAGCTCGCGCAGAAGGTGGCGATCTCGCCGAGCTACCTCCAGAAGCTGGAGTCGGGCGCTCGCAAGGCCACCCCGTCCTTGATGCTGGCGCTGGCGAACGCCCTGCACTTCGGCCCGGAAGTGCTGACCGGCCAGCCGTACTACGGTGAGCCCGAGGCGGAGGACGGGGTGCACGCCGTTGTCCCCGAGCTGCGCCGCCTGCTGCTCTGCTACGACACCCCCGACGAGCTGGAGATCGCTCCGCGTTCTCTGGCGGTGCTCGCGTCGGAGGTCGACCAGGTGTCGGCGCTGCGTCGTGATGCGCGGTACGTGCCGATGGGGCCGTTGCTGCCGCCGATCATCAGTGAGCTGTCGCACGTGGCGCTCGACGCGAACGGGGCTGATCAGCGAAAGGCGTTCTGGCACCTGGCCAGAGCGTACCGTGCGGTGAACTCCCTGGCCCACAAGCTGGGTCACCACGATCTGTCGAACACCGCGTTGGAGCGCGTGCGATGGGCGGCTGACCGGTCCGGCGACCGGTTGATGCAGTTCACCGCTGGGTATCTCGTCGCCGGCGCGATGTTGCGACAAGGCGCCTTCGGGCCTGCCCGCCGCAAGCTTCTGGCGCTGCGGGACGAACTGGAGAGGACGCAGCCCGAGCGCGCGTTCACCGAGGACGCCCTGGCGGTTGACGGCGCCCTGGTGCTCAAGCTGGCAGTGGTCGAGTCCCGGGAGAACCGGCCGGACGCCGCCAGGGAGTATCTCCGGGAGGCCGAAGCGATCGCGATGATGGCGGGCAACCGGGACTCCATCGCGTACGAGACCTCGTTCGGACCGACGAACATCCGCATCCACGACGTCCACGCGATGATCGACATGGGAGACGCCGAGCAAGCGCTGGCCCGCTTGGTGGAGTGGGCGCCGGAGGGCGGTGAGTGGGCGCCGCCGACATCGACGGTCGGCGAACGGTCGAGTCACCATCACATTGACGTGGCAGCGGCGAAGCTCACGGTGGGAGACCGGGCGGGTGCGTTCGCGGATCTCCAGCGTGCGCGGAAGCTCGCCCCGAACCACACACGCTTCCACCCGTCGGTACGGGAGACCGCGGGCGCGCTGCTCCGCATCGACGCGCATCCGTCCAACGAGCTCTCGTCGTTCGCGAGTTGGGCTGGCATCTAGCACAAATTGACGTCTCGTCAAGAGAGCGAGGGGGCGTTACCTGCGGACAGTCTGTGTGCTCACGGCGCTTGCAGAATGGAATGGTCTTCTCACAGCCAGTTGTGAGGAGGCCATTCGCATGATGTCCGAAGCCAACCCCGGCGCTGCCGCTCGGCCGCCTCGATGGATGCCCATCGGTGAGGAAGCCGATCTGTGTGCCGCGGGGAGGTGGTGGGACGCGATCCGCGCGCCCGAAACCATCGGCCGTCGAGCCATCGCGTTTCTGGTCGAGGCCGGCCAGCAGCTCGGCCCGGTGATTCTGGACGACGGGGGACCTGAGCCGCGTATGTATTTCCTGGCGTCCGTAGGCGCCAGCGAGGGTTGGGACGAGCCGGCAACCGTCGCGCTCGGGCGTTCGTGTCATGTCGTTGTCCCTCCGGCCCACCGGATTTCTCCGCCGGGCCTGCACTGGCACAGCCTCCCCACTCAACCACGCGTCTTCGCGCGGGCTGACTCGTTGCGACGTGCCCTTGCCAAGGCACGCAAGGAGCAACAGGACCCGCGGTTCTCGCCGCGCCCTGCGCCATAGATGTATTGATCCGCACCGGCGTCGGAAGCGCGCACGGTGTGGACACGGAGCATCGTTCACCGACCCGATCACTCAACGGAAGGCCAGTCCGGTGTACGCCACCCCTCGCAAGAAGGACCCGCAGTACGACCACAGTCGGCAGCACGCGACGATTCCGCTCACCCTGCACCAGGACGACGGCACCGAGCTGGAGATCGAGCTGGTGCTGAGCCCTGACGAGATGGAGCTCCACTGGGCACTCCTGGAGCGACTGATCGACCGGCGCGACGCAGAGAACCGAGCCGCGGATCTGGCAGCGGCCTGAGGCGATGGCCGTGTTGACATCGCCGCCGGAGACGGACGCGCGGGTCGTTCTCGCTCTCGCGGCCGACGTCTCCGGCGACCGGCTGTCGGGGAAGGCGGGCGTCGTATGCGGCACGCGCCAGGGCCGGTTGGTCTACATCGGTTGGGCGAGGGTGGCCATCGACGGCTCCGCGCGACAGCTCTCGTGCCCAGTGCACGCGTGTGCCGTCTGCCGCAGTGCCGGGCGCTACGGGGACACGACGGTGCGCGGCGAGGCGACGGCTGAACCACGTCTGTGCACCCGAACCCGTCGCTCGTCGTGACGGCCCCCAACGGCTCGCCGCACACCGTGAAACTGCCCCGCAGCAGATGACTTCGGTCGTGGGACACCTTCCCGGCCGTCTGCCTGCTGCGGGGTGACCCACCTCCCTCCCTGTTGGAGAGGGGGGCGATGGGCAAGGCCCTGGGCGTCCTTCCGACGCCCAACCCCCGTACGGCCTTGCCTCTCGGCCGCCCTGTGCCCGAGCACGCTCAGATACGGGGCGGTAACGCACAAGTCCCTTGTGGCGGGCGGGTTCCCAGCACTCAGCCCGCCCGCCACAAGCGGGCGCGCGACCTCTCATGTGTTCTTCTCGTCGCCCTCAATCGGAGCCAGAATGCTCGCCGTTGTCGCCGAACCACTCAATTCAGCGCTCGCATGTACTCCAATGCACGGTGAGACCAGCGAGAGGGCCCAGTGCGGTGGCGCTTAGCGTCTCGCTTCTTCTCGTCCTGCTGATCGTCGTTGTGCTGCTGCTTCGGCAGAAGGCAGTCAAGCCGATGCCCGCGCTGGTCTGCACCCTGCTCGGTTTTGAGGCGGCCGCGTCGCGAGCGGCACCGGCGATATCACAGGGAATTGCGAACGTTGCCAACGTGATTGGCGGCATCCACTTCTAGACACACATCTCCGGCGTGCCAATGCGGAGGTTGTGCGCCCAAGGGGCCGTAATCGGGCCCCCAAAATTCAGACCGCGTGTGAATGGAGGCCGGCTGATGTCTTCCCGGGATGAAATATTCCGTCCGGCCTATCATCCGGCGGGCCGGGACGAGGAATTACGTTTCGCGATGGAGGAGTTGCGTGTCGGACGGTGGTTGCCCGTCTGGAAGCTGCTGACCCGGACCGGTACCAACTGGGGTTTGGGAGGGTTCGGAGGGGAGGCCGCAGGTGATCAGCGTCACCGCTTGGAATCGGTTCGTGCCGCGAGTGCCGAAGTTCTCGGCACTCGCAGCACGAACCAGTGCGCTACCTGCTCCTACGCAACAGATGTGCCGCAGATCACGCGCGATGAATAGAGCTTGCGGTCACGACCCGATCGAACGCGGCGCGCCTCCGGCCTGGCGATGGTGGCCTTCGCGGGCGGAGGAAAGCGCTCCTTCGGTCGGTGACGCCCAGAACCTCCCCATCGTCTCGCTGAAGGACCACGCCGACGACACGCTCGCGGCCCCTAACCAGCCGCACGCTGGCGTTCGTCCCGAGCGCTTCAGCCGTTCGCCGCGTCGCCCGGCAGAACGGCCTCCGCCTCATCCATGAAGCGGACGGCGATCAGCAGACCACGCGGCTCGCGGACGCGTCCGTGCAGCAGACGCTCGGCGCGGTCGTGCCCGAGGCGAGCTCACTTGATGACGCGGAGTTGTACTTGTAGGTGGGCCGCGGGGCCGCCCGGATCGACGTCAGAAAGCTCATGACGACGCCGGCCCATTTACTTGGGTCGGCGCCGGACGGTTCTAGGGCTTTCCACTGCGGTGGTAGCCGGCCCACAGACGGCCTCCGGCCTGGTTGAGGGCCTCGTCGGCGATTGCGATGAGTCGTGCTGTTCGGCCGTCGAGGGCCTGCTGAACGCCGGTGTGGAGGCGTGCGGTGAGGCCGGGGGCTGCGGTGTCGAGGCGGCGGGCGAGCCATTTGCCGCCGCCGTTCCAGGTGTTGTGGACGGCGAGGGCGAGTTCGGCGGTGCGGCGGGCGATTTCGGTGGAGATGAAGAGGCGTTCGCCGGGGTCGGTGCAACTGGTGAGGTCGTCGAGGAGGTCGGTGAGCGCGTAGCGGCGGTTTTCGATCTCCTCGACGGGTGTCGGTGGGGGACCGGCCGCGACCAGCGATTCGGCGTGGGCTTTGATGCGGGCGCCCACCCTGTCGGTGTCGAAGAGAAGGGTGCCGCCGGCGCACATCCACATGAGCGGGCACCGGCGTGTGGGGACTTCCCGCTCGATGAAGGCGTGCCAGGTCTCCTCGGTGTGCACGAACAGTTCGACGGGCCAGCCGTGCCGGTGGACGCTCAACCGGTACGGTGCCGGCTCACCGTCCAGGACGATGACGATGTCCAGGTCCGATGTCGCCGTGCGGCGGTCGGTGATGACGCCGCCGCAGAGGAAGGCGGCCCGTGCGTCGGGGTGGAGTTCTTTGACCACGGCGTGCGCGGCGTCGGTCGGTTCCATGGGAGAGATTGTCGATCAGCTGTGGATCGCACGCATCGTGGTTTCGTCCCTAGACCCTCTCCGGTCGATCATGGCCTTCGTATCTGGGGACTTCCCGGACGAGCCGTAGGGCGAGTGGCGCGGGGCTGGGCGGTTCTGCTCGGCGGTCAGGCAGGAACGCCGGCGCGGTTCAGGACGCTGGCCAGATCGTCCTCGGGGAGGGCCGGGTTGGCACCCGCGCTGGAGGCCAGTTCATTGAACTCGATCGCCGTGTCGGTCGACGGGCCGATGCACAGGAGGTCGAAGTACTCGGCGCCCGCGGCGTCCAGTGCGTTCTGGCGGACCTCTAGCCTGGACTGGATCTTGGGGGCCAGCTCCCACAGCATGCGGGCGAAACTGTGGACCTGAAGCGCCTCGCGGAGACGGTGGAGCGGGAGGCGCGGGTCGCCGACCGCCGCCTGGCGTGTCCTGACCACGGGGTCACGGCTGAGCCGTTCGAGCAGCGCAGGTGTGGTGGCCGGGTCCCGGACAGCCAGCCGTCGGAAGTCGCCGTCCGGGTGGTCCGCGTAGCGCGCGGCGAGACCCTCACGGGGGAAACGGGGGTGCGTCTCCGCCATCCAGGCGGAGAAGGTGCCGCCGAGCCGTGCGTAGACGCGCATCAAAACCTCCTCCGGGGTGTCGGGGTGATGCACGCTCAAGAGGTCTTCCACCAGGGGGTCCTCGGTGCGTACGAGCAGGCGCATGGGATCGGGCGGCAGACGGGGTCTCTGGGCGACGGTGCGCAGAAGCAGCGGGTGGGCGGAGGTCGCGGCCCGTCGCAGCACCCCGGGGTTGGCGAGCCTGTTTCGTACCCACTCCACGTCTCCCTTGGAGAAGGTCCCCACGGTGAAGTCGATCGTCATGCGCCGCGTCTCGCCGAGTTCGGTTCTGTGCTGGAGGTCCGCCTCGGAGTGGAAGACCGGGCGGCTCTGCTGGAGCCGGGCCATTATGTCGGCCAGCGATACTTCGCCGGCTACGAGAGATCCGGGGTTCGTAACGGCCCCCGAACGCTGTTCCGCTGGTCTGCCCTGCATGCGTGCTTCCCCCGGCCGACAATCCGTGGGGTGACGGTAGCGCCGTTGCCTGGGTTGCTTCAGGCTTTCCGCCGAGCCGGGCCGTTCCCACCGGGGGCGGCTGACGAGTTCGGCTCCCAAACGGCTCCCAAGACGCCCTCGGGAACGACTCAGGGCCCCGTCCTCAGTGAGGATCAGGGCCCTGACCTGCTGCTATACCGTCGGGGTGGCGGGATTTGAACCCACGGCCTCTTCGTCCCGAACGAAGCGCGCTACCAAGCTGCGCCACACCCCGGTGCAACGGGGTTTACTTTAGCGGACGGGGGGCTGAGGGCGAAATCCGGTTTCCTCGGGGGGCGGGGCGGTGGTGGTCGAGGAGGATCAGGAGGAGGGAGAGGGCGGCGAAGGCGAGGGCGAGGAGGAGGGCGGTGAGGAGGGTGGCGGGGTAGCCGCGGGTGTCGACGTCGAGGAAGGGATAGGGGTAGCCGGAGAAGGGGCCGCGGATGAGGGCGAAGGCGAAGTAGACGAGGGGGAGCAGGAGCCATTGGCCGGCGTAGCGCCAGGGGAAGCGGCCGGGGGCGGTGAGCAGGAGCCAGTCGAGGACGACCGTGAGGGGGGTCACGGTGTGGAGGAACTGGTTGGAGAAGGCCAGGGCGCCGGTGCGGGCGCCCAGGGCCTCGGACTCGGAGAAGTCGCTCGCTTCATTGGCGAGGACGAGGTGGTAGACGAGGCCGGTGATCACGATGCAGAGCAGGACGGCGCCGTGGATCAGCGGGGGGATCGGGGGACGCCGGGTCCAGGTGCGGTACGCGGACCAGGCGAAGGTCAGCGCGATCGCCGCGTTGGTGAGGACCGTGAAGTACGTGAAGACCCGCAGCGCCGGGAAGTGCGCGCACTCGATGGTGATTCCCGTCACCGCCGCTGCCGCGATCAGCAGCCGGAAGGCCGCCACGTACGAACGGGGGATTGCAGGCATGCCTCACCGTACGAGACGGCGGACGGCGGGACGGGTCAGCGGCTGGTGAGCGTCAGGAGTGTCGCCTCGGGCGGGCAGGCGATACGGACCGGGGTGAAGCGGTTGGCGCCGCAGCCCGCGGAGACGTGCAGGTAGGACGTGGAGCCGGTGGCCGTATGGGTGGACAGGCCCTTGACGCGGTCGGTGTCGAGGTCGCAGTTGGTGACCAGCGCGCCGTAGAAGGGGACGCAGATCTGGCCGCCGTGGGTGTGCCCGGCGAGGATCAGCGGGTAGCGGTCGGAGGTGAAGGCGTCCAGGACGCGCAGGTAGGGCGCGTGGACGACCGCCAGATTGAAGTCGGTGTCCGGGTCGGGGCCGCCCGCGACCGCGGCGTAGCGGTCGCGCTTGATGTGCGGGTCGTCCAGGCCGGTGAGGCCGAGCACGGGGCCGTGGTCGAGCTTGAGCTGCCCGCGGGAGTTGCTGAGGCCGACCCAGCCCGCCGCGTCGAACGCGTCGCGCAGCTCGCCCCAGGGGTTGCGCAGGACGCCGTGCGCGGCGCGGTCCTTGCCGTTCAGACCGTGCTGGCCGCGCGCCTTCTCCACCAAGTACCGGGCGGGATTACGGAACTTGGGGCCGTAGTAGTCGTTCGACCCGAAGACGTACGTGCCGGGGAACTGCATCAACGGGCCCAGCGCGTCCAGGACTTCGGGTACGGCGGTGGGGTCCGACAGATTGTCGCCGGTGTTGACGACCAGGTCGGGACGCAGGCCCGCCAGCGACTGGAGCCAGCGGCGCTTCTTGTTCTGGCCCGACACCATGTGGATGTCGGAGACCTGGAGGATACGGATCGGGCGCATGCCCTCGGGCAGCACCGGGATGTCGACGCGGCGCAGGCGGAAGGACCGCGCCTCGAAACCGGCCGCGTACGCCAGGCCGGCCGCGCCGGCCGCCGTCACACCGAGGGGAATTCCGTATCGCGCGCGCATACGTCCATCGTGTCAGAGTCCGGGCCGTACGCGCGCCAAGGCCCCTCGACCGGTGCCGGGCGCACCCTTCAGCTGGGCGCACCCTTCAAACGGGCGCCCTTCAGCCGGGCGCACCCTTCAGACAGGAGCCCCCTCCAGCCGGGCGCCCTTCAGCCAGGGCGCACCCTGCCACGGCCAGCCGCACAGACCCCCCGACGGGCAGTCGCCGCCCGCCTCCCTCGTATATGCGGCGCGACCACCGCGCAGGGATGCGAAACTCGGCGTATGACCACCACGCTCAAGCAGCGACTGCACGACGACCTCACCAAGGCGATCAAGGGACGCGACGAACTGCGCTCCGCCACGCTCCGGCTCACCCTCACGGCCATCACGAAGGAGGAGGTCGCGGGCACCACCGCGCGCACCCTCTCCGACGACGAGGTGCTGAAGGTGATCACGCGCGAGGCGAAGAAGCGGCGGGAGGCGGCCGAGGCCTTCGCGCAGGGCGGCCGGGCGGAGTCGGCGGAGCGGGAGCGCGCCGAGGGCGAGGTGCTGGCGGAGTACCTGCCCAAGCAGCTCGGGGACGAGGAGCTGACCGCGATCGTGCGGGACGCCATCGCCGAGTCGGGGGCCGAGGGACCGCGCGCCATGGGCGCCGTCATGAAGATCGTCAACCCGAAGGTGGCCGGGCTCGCGGAGGGCGGCCGGGTCGCCGCCGAGGTGAAGCGCCAGCTCGCGGGCTGATCCGCGCACTCATCAGCAGACCTCACGCGTAAGGGGCGCCCTCTCAGGAGGGCGCCCCTTACGACGTCACTTATGCGCGGGCCGACGCCTCACACCTGCGTCGACCTGCGTCGACCTGCGCCGGCCCGCGTCGACCCCTACGTCGCCCCCGTCGTACCCCCCGCCCGGCCGTTCCCGCCGCCGGTGGTCAGGCCGGGGAAGGTCGGGAAGGGGTTGGGGCTGCCGTTGGTGGCGCCGTTGGCACCGGTCGCGCCCACGGTCGTACCCGTCGTCGTACCGCCGTTGGTGCCGCCGCCGGCGGCGCCCGCCGTGATGGCGCCGGTGGTCGTGCCCATCGTGGTGACGCCGCCGGGGCCGTGGCCGCGGCCCTTGTGCTTGTCGTCGGTGTTGGTGGCGTTGCCCGGGTTGTTCGGATCGGGCGACGCCGGGGGGTTCTTGCCCTTGTCCTGGATGTTGAGCGGCACCGTCACGAAGCTGAGCACCGGCTTGCCCTCCAGGGACGCGGAGACGGCGTCCTTCCAGATGGGGGCGGGGCCGTCGGCGCCGTACACCAGCGGGTAGTACTTGCCGCCGATGGTGATGTTCTTCATCTTCTTGGAGTGCTTGGGGTCACCCATCCACACGGCCGCCGCCATGTTCGGCGTGTAGCCGGCGAACCAGGCCGCCCACCGGTCGTCGGTCGTACCGGTCTTACCGGCGGTGTCCCGGCCGTCGTCCAGGTTGGCCGCCTCGCCCGTACCGTCGTCGACGACGCCCTTGAGCATCGTGTTGATGGTGTCGGCCGTGTTCTGCGACATCGCCTGCGAGCAGAGCGACTTGGGCACCGTCAGCTTCTTGCCGCCCGCCGCCGTCACGGACTGGATGGCGATCGGCGTGCAGTAGACGCCGCGGTTGGCGAAGGCGGCGTACGCGGCGGCCACATTGAGCGGCGACACCTCGTTGGTGCCGAGGGTGAGCGAGGCGATCTGGTTCAGCGGCTTGCCGTCGGCGCGGTTGAGCCCCAGCTTGGTCGCCATGTTGACGATCGGGCAGAGCCCGGTCTGGCTCTCGAGCTGGAGGAAGTAGGTGTTGATCGACTTCTTCAGCGCCTCGGGCATCTGGTACGGGCCCACCTCGGACGGGTCCTCGTTGCCCGTCTCGTCGGTGCCGTGGATCGTGTTGTTGTCGCAGGTCGTGACGTCGGGGTACGTCATCTTGTTCGGCGACGGCTCCGACTGGTCCGGCTTGTAGCCCGCTTCGAGCGCCGCGGCGGCCGTGATCGGCTTGAACGTCGAACCGTTCTGGAAGCCCTGGCCGCCGCCCATGTTGGCGTTGACCGAGAAGTTGATCTGCGTCTCGTTCTTGCCGAAGCCGTACGGCTTGCTCTGGCCCATCGCGACGATCTTGCCGGTGCCGGGCTCCACCAGGGTGACGGCGGCGGCGATGGCGTCGCTCTTGTAGACGTGCTTGCTGATGCCGTCCAGCACACCCGCCTGCGCCTTGGGGTCGAGCGTGGTCTTGATCGTCAGACCGCCGGTGTCCCAGGTCTTGGCGCGCTCCTCCTTCGTCTTGCCGAAGGCGGCGTTGGTGAGGAAGGTGTTGCGCACGTAGTCGCAGAAGAAGCCCGCGCCGTTGACGGCGGTGATGCAGCCGTTCTTCGGCGAGCTGACCTTCAGGCCGAGCGGCGCCTTCTGCGCGGTGGCGGACTGCTCAGGGGTGATGTCCTTGAGCTGCGCCATGCGCGCCAGCACCGTATTGCGGCGCTTGAGGGCTTCCTGCTCGTCGTTGATCGGGTCGTAGCGGCTCGGCGACTGGACCAGGCCCGCCAGCAGCGCGGCCTCGGTGAGCGACAGGTTCTTGGCGTGCTTGCTGAAATACCGCTGCGAGGCCGCCTCGACGCCGTACGCCTGCTCGCCGAAGAAGGTGATGTTGAGGTAGTTCTCCAGGATCTTCTTCTTGCCGAGTTCCTTCTCGACCTGGATCGCGTACTTCATTTCCTTGATCTTGCGGCCGATCGTCTGCTGGGTGGCGAGGGCGACCTTGTTGGGGTCGTCGCCCGCCTCCTCCACGAAGACGTTCTTCACGTACTGCTGCGTCAGGGTCGAGGCACCCTGGGTGCCGCCCTCCGACGCGTTGTTGCTGAGCGCGCGCAGGATGCCCTTGGGGTCGAGCGCGCCGTGCTCGTAGAAGCGCGAGTCCTCGATGGCGACGATGGCGCTGAGGACATTGGGGCTCATGTCCTCGATCGGGACGACGGTGCGGTCGCGCGAGTAGACCGTGGCGATCAGGCCGCCGTGCGCGTCCAGGATCTTCGACGCCTGGCTGAGCGGCGGGGTCTTCAGCTCGCCCGGCAGGTCGTCGAAGCCGGCCGCGGTGCCCTTGGCCGACAGGCCGAGCGCGCCCACGGCGGGCAGCGCGATGCCCGCGAGGACCACGCCGGAGAGCACGCTGACGCCGAGGAACTTGGCGGCCTGCTGGGCTGTGCTCAGCCCCCCGCCCGATCGCTTGTGTGCCATGGAGGCAGCCTACGTTGCGATTCCCCGGACGTGCGCCCAACTGTTCGCCTACTCTGTAACGGACAGGGCGCGATCGTCGGGCGCGTTCCTGCCTTCCTTCGTCACTCTTGTGAGTGATGAGAACTGCCCGAAATTCGGCATATGCCGAGGGACTTGTCCCTTATGGCGAGACGATGTGTGCTACTTCGCCTCTTAAGTCCGATATTGGTGCCACATAAGCCCGCCTCACTCCGTTGGGTGATCTCCCGCGCACGCATAGTCCGTTCGGGCCATGCAAGATTGGGCCGGAAAGGGCTGTTGCGCCGCGCCTACCTTCCGTAACGTCCTCAACTGGCAACGGTGAATATGCCGCTTGCCGCCGTGGGGGAGCCTCGATTCGGGAGAGGACGGCGCCAGCATGAGTAGCTGGGTAACCGACTGGAGCACGCAGGCGGCGTGCAGGACCACAGATCCGGACGAGCTGTTCGTCCAGGGCGCGGCTCAGAACAGGGCCAAGGCGGTGTGCACCGGCTGCCCGGTGCGGACCGAGTGCCTGGCGGACGCGCTCGACAACCGGGTGGAGTTCGGCGTGTGGGGGGGTATGACCGAGCGTGAACGCCGTGCGCTGCTGCGACGGCGCCCCATGGTGACCTCGTGGCGCAGACTGCTGGAGACGGCACGCACCGAGTACGAGCGCAGCACCGGCCTCATCCCGCTCGACGACGAGGACGACTACGCCGCCGCGGGCTGACGACCGGTCAGAACCGCACCATCACGTACGTGGTCCGGCCCCGCGTCACCGCGCGGTCCGACCTCGCACCACTACGCGGCCGCGGGCCGACCGTCCGCCAACTGCTCGCCGATCGCCCGCAACCCGGTCAGATCGTGTACGTCACCGGGCAGTGCTGTCACGTCCACCATGGGCACCTCCGGGTGGACGGACACAAAGCGGTCGCGCGTGCGTCGTTCACGCGCGACCACCTGCATGCGTTCGGCATGGAGGCGCAGCAATCCGGCGGCCAGCCGTTCGGTACCGGCCGCGGTCGCTGTGCTGGACGTGCTCGCTGTGCTGCCCGTGCTCGCAGTGCTGGACGTGCCTGAGCCGCTGGCGCTCGAGCTGCCGGCGGTGCTTGCCTGACTGGACGCGGAGGCCCGCTGGGAGTCAGCCTTCCCGGTCGGATGATCCACAATGCCGCCGTCCGCAAGATTTTCTTCCAGCGCCTCCTCCAGGGCCTCGGCGGCGGCCAGCGCCCGCTCCGCGGTGAGGTGCGCGGCGCCGCTGCCGTGGACGCGGTTGAGGACGAGACCGGCGAGCGGCATGTCCTCGGCCGCCAGGCGTTCCACGAAGTAGGCCGCCTCCCGAAGGGCGTCCCGCTCCGGGGCGGCGACCACCAGGAAGGCCGTGCCCGGCGCCTGGAGCAGCCGGTACGTGGCGTCGGCGCGGGTCCTGAAGCCGCCGAACATGGTGTCCATGGCGGCCACGAAGGTCTGCACGTCGCGCAGCAGCCCGGCGCCCATCACCTTGCTGAGGGTGCCGGTCATCATCGACATCCCGATGTTGAGGAATTTCACCCCGGCCCGGCCGCCGACCTTGGCCGGGGCCATCAGCAGCTTGATGAACTTGCCGTCGAGGAAGGAGCCGAGCCGCTTGGGCGCGTCCAGGAAGTCCAGCGCGCTGCGGCTCGGCGGGGTGTCGACGATGATCAGGTCCCAGGCGTCCTGGGCCCTGAGCTGGCCCAGCTTCTCCATCGCCATGTACTCCTGCGTGCCCGCGAAACCGGCCGACAGGGACTGGTAGAAGGGGTTCTCCAGGATCGCGCGGGCCCGCTCCTGATCGGAGTGCTGGACCACGACCTCGTCGAAGGTCCGCTTCATGTCCAGCATCATCGCGTGCAGCGAACCGCCGGCGGACCGATCGATTCCGGCCACCTCGCGCGGGGTGTTGTCCAGTTCGGTCAGGCCCATGGACTGGGCCAGCCGCCGCGCCGGGTCGATCGTGAGTACGACGGCCGTACGGCCGCGCTCGGCCGCGCGTACGCCCAGGGACGCGGCGGTCGTCGTCTTGCCGACACCGCCGGAACCGCAGCACACGATGATCCGCGTCTTGGGGTCGTCGAGCAGCGGGTCGATCTCCAGCACGGGGCTCTCCAGGCTCATGGGTCAGGCCTCGTCTCCGGTGTCGGTGTCTTCGTCCGGGTGAGCGGCGGATTCTCCGCGGGCGCCGTCCTTGGCGAAGGTGCCGCCGAAGCCCGGCACGGCCTGCTTGCGCAGGCTGTCGGCCAGCCGGTAGAGCCCGCCGAGGTCCACGCCCTCGCCGATCAGCTCCAACTCCCTTACGGGAAGGCCGAGTCCGCCGATCTCGGCGCGCTGCTCGCGCTCCAGGACCACCCGCTCGGCGTGCTCGTACGCCTGGGCGAGCAGCGGGTCGACCAGCCGCTCGGCGACCCCGCCGCGCCGGGCGCCGCCGAGCCCGGCCTGGGACAGCGCCTTGGCGACGGCCGTGCGCCGCTTGCCGACGCCGCCACCGCTGCCGCCCGCCGGGAGGTCGGTGACCTGGGCGAGGGCGGCGTCCTCCAGGAGGACGGGGCGCACCATGTTGACGATGACGGCGCCCACCGGCAGCCCGGCGGAGCGCAGGTCCGCGACGCCGTCCATCGTCTCCTGGACCGGCATCTCCTCCAGGAGCGTCACCAGGTGGACGGCGGTCTGCGGGGACTTCATCACGCGCATCACGGTCTGCGCCTGGTTGTGTATGGGGCCCATCCGGGCCAGCCCGGCGACCTCGTCGTTGACGTTGAGGAAGCGGGTGATCCGCCCGGTGGGCGGGGCGTCGAGCACCACCGCGTCGTACACCGGCCAGCCCGCCTTGTCCTTGCGGCGGACGGCCTCGCAGACCTTGCCGGTCAGCAGCACGTCCCGCAGCCCGGGGGCGACGGTGGTGGCGAAGTCGATCGCGCCGAGCTTCTTGAGCGCGCGCCCGGCGCGGCCGAGCTTGTAGAACATGTCCAGGTAGTCCAGCATCGCCAGCTCGGCGTCGATGGCCAGCGCGTGCACCTCGCCGCCGCCGGGTGCGGAAGCGATTTTCCGCTCCTGGTACGGCAGCGCCTCGGTCTCGAAGAGCTGGGCGATGCCCTGCCGCTCCTCCACCTCGGCCAGCAGCACACGCCGTCCCTCGGACGCGAGCGCGAGGGACAGCGCGGCGGCGACCGTGGTCTTTCCCGTGCCGCCCTTGCCCGTCACGATGTGGAGCCTGACGGCGGAAGACTGTTGAGGGCTCACCTTGCGAGCCTAACCACTGAAGGCACCACGTACTCGGGCGGCCGTGCGGTTGGGGTGACGGCGCGATGACCGCCGGGTGTCGATCCGGGGCGGCGGCGCGGGGCCGAACGGGGGGGCTCGGCAGTGGTCCGCGGGTGGTCCGCGTACGGTCCCCGCCGGTCGGGGAGCGCCGTGCCGGACGGCCGCCGGGGAGGCACTACAGTCGCCGTATGGCGAAGAAGTGGGAATACGCGACCGTGCCGCTGCTCGTGCACGCGACGAAGCAGATCCTCGACACGTGGGGCGAGGACGGCTGGGAACTGGTGCAGGTCGTGCCGGGGATGAGCCCCGAGCAGCTCGTGGCGTACTTCAAGCGGGAGAAGGCGGCGTGAGCGGCGCCGTCGACGCGCGGCTCGCGGAGCTGGGGCTGACGCTGCCGGACGTGGTCCCGCCGCTGGCGGCCTACCAGCCCGCGGTGATCTCCGGGCGGTACGTCTTCACCTCGGGGCAGCTCCCCATGGTCGAGGGCAAGCTCGCGCTGACCGGCAAGGTCGGCGCCGAGGTCACCGCCGACGAGGCGAAGGACCTGGCCCGCATCTGCGCGCTCAACGCGCTGGCCGCCGTCCGGTCGGTCATCGGTGACCTCGACCGGATCGCCCGTGTGGTCAAGGTCGTCGGCTTCGTCGCCTCCGCCCCCGACTTCACCGGCCAGCCCGGTGTGATCAACGGCGCCAGCGAGCTGCTCGGCGAGGTCCTCGGTGAGAAGGGCGTGCACGCGCGCAGCGCCGTCGGCGTGGCCGTCCTCCCGCTGGACGCCCCGGTCGAGGTCGAGGTCCAGGTTGAGCTGACGGACTGAGTCCGCCGGTCCGCCGCCCGCGGGGAGGTCCCTGCGGGCGGCGGCTCTCGAACGTCGCGGGGAGGCCCCCGCGGGCGGCGGCTCTCGAACATCGCGCCGGATGGACGTAGCATCCCGCCCATGACCAGGACCGACGGACAGATGTTCCCCGCCTCGTGGCCGGACCGCATCCGGGCGCTGACGAGCGGGGAACTGGTCCCCGTCACGCCGCGGCGGGCGGCGACCGTACTGCTGCTGCGGGACACCGACGCCGGCGGACCGGCCGTCCACATGCTGCGCAGACGCGCCTCCATGGCCTTCGCCGGGGGCGCGTACGCGTATCCGGGCGGCGGCGTGGACCCGCGCGACGAGCGTCCCGTGGGGTGGGCCGGGCCGTCGCTGGCGGCGTGGGCGGCAGCGCTGGGGGCGAGCGAGGCGGTCGCGCAGGCCGTGGTGTGCGCGGCGGTGCGGGAGACCTTCGAGGAGTCGGGGGTGCTGCTCGCCGGGCCCGACCCCGAGACCGTCGTCGCCGACATCACCGGGGCGGACTGGGAGGCGGACCGGGCCGCGCTGGCCGCTCACCACCTGTCCTTCGCCGACTTCCTGGCCCGCCGCGAACTCGTCCTGCGCTCCGACCTGCTCGGCCCCTGGGCGCGCTGGATCACCCCGGAGTTCGAGGAGCGCCGCTACGACACCTGGTTCTTCCTCGCCACCCTCCCGGCCGGGCAGCGCACGCGGGACGTGTCGGGCGAGGCCGACCACACCGTGTGGCTGCCGCCCGCCGAGGCCGTCGCGGGCTACGACCGCGGCGAACTGAGCATGCTGCCGCCGACCGTCACCACGCTGCGCGACCTGCTGCCGTACGCCTCTGCCGCGGACGCGCTCACCGCCGCGGGTGACCGGGACCTCACCCCGGTCCTGGCCCGCGCCGCCCTCGACGAGCACGGCGACGTCGTCCTGACCTGGCCGGGACACGACGAGTTCACCCGCTTCATCCCGGGCACGGCGGGCCCGCTGCCGGACCGGGGCCAGGGCCAGTTCCAGGGTCAGGGCCGGGACCCGGACCAGGCTCAGGACCAGACTCAGGACCAGGACCGGGCTCAGGACCCGGCGCGGAGCGAGGACCCGGACCGGGCCCAGGACGAGGGAGCGGGCCGATGACCGCCGCGAAGCCGCCCGGCGAGCCGCAGGCCACCATCGGCGGGCGGGCCACCGCCCGCGCCCTGTGCGTGCTGGCGCCCAACCCCTCGGCGATGACCCTGGACGGCACCAACACCTGGATCGTGGCAGAACCCGACTCACCGCTGGCCGTCGTCATCGACCCCGGCCCGCTGGACGAGGGCCACCTCGCCCACGTGGTGGAGGTCGCCGAGCGGGCGGGCAAGCGCGTCGCCCTCACCCTGCTCACCCACGGCCACCCCGACCACGCGGAGGGCGCGGCCCGCTTCGCCGAACTGACCGGCACCCGCGTACGGGCCCTGGACCCGGCGCTGCGGCTCGGCGACGAGGGCCTGGCCGCGGGCGACACCGTCACCACCGGCGGCCTGGAACTCCAGGTCGTCCCCACACCCGGCCACACCGCCGACTCGCTCTCCTTCCACCTCCCGGCCGACGGCGCCGTCCTGACCGGCGACACCGTGCTGGGCCGCGGCACCACCGTGGTCGCGCACCCCGACGGGCGGCTCGGCGACTACCTGGACTCGCTGCGGCGGCTCCAGGCCCTGACGGTCGACGGCGGGGTGGACACCGTGCTGCCCGGGCACGGCCCCGTGCTCACCGACGCCCGCGGCGCCGTCGAGTACTACCTCGCCCACCGCGCGCACCGGCTCGCCCAGGTCGAGACCGCCGTCGAGTCGGGGCTGCTCACCGCCGCCGACGTCGTCGCCCACGTCTACGCCGACGTCGACCGCTCCCTGTGGCCCGCCGCCGAGCTCTCCGTCCAGGCCCAGCTGGCCTACCTACGCGAACACGGACTCATCGATCTGCCATGACACCCACCCCTCCCGCGTCACCCGCCGCCCCTTCGCCCGGACCCGCCTTCGAGCCCTGGTCGCCCTCCTTCGTCGCCGACCCCTACCCGGCCTACGAAGCCCTGCGCGCGGCTGGCCGCGCGCACTGGTTCGAGCCGACCAGGCAGTGGCTCATCCCGCACTACGACGACGTCAACGCCCTGCTGCGCGACCGCCGTCTGGGCCGCACCTACCTGCACCGCTTCACCCACGAGGAGTTCGGCCGCGAGGCGCCGCCCGCCGAGCACGAGCCGTTCACCACGCTCAACGGCAATGGGATGCTGGACCTCGAAGCCCCCGCGCACTCCCGCATCCGCCGCCTGGTCGCCAAGGCCTTCACCCCGCGCACGGTGGAGAATCTGGCCCCCACCGTCGAGCGCCTGGCCGCCGGACTCATCACCTCCCTGCACGCCGACGGCGGCGGCGACCTGCTCTCCCGGGTCGCCGAGCCGCTGCCGGTCGCGGTCATCGCCGAGATGCTGGGCATCCCGGCCGCCGACCGCGGTCTGCTGCGGCCCTGGTCGGCGGCGATCACCGGGATGTTCGAGCTGAACCCCACCGAGGAGAGCGCCCGCCGCGCGGTCACCGCCAGCGAGGAGTTCTCCGCGTATCTGCACGAACTCATCGCCGCCCGGCGCACCGACCCCGGCGAGGACCTGATCAGCGCGCTGATCGCGGCCCGCGAGGACGGGGACGTGCTCAGCGAGCAGGAGATGATCTCCACCATCGTGCTGCTGCTGAACGCGGGCCACGAGGCCACGGTCAACACCACCACCATCGGCTGGCTCACCCTCTTCCACCACCCCGACCAGCTCCAACTCCTCTACGACGCCCCCGACCGGCTGCGGGACGGCGTGGACGAGATGCTGCGCTACGACACCCCCTTGCAGATGTTCGAACGCTGGGTGCTGGACGACATCGAGGTCGGCGGCACGGTCATCCCGCGCGGCTCCGAGGTCGCCCTGCTCTTCGGCTCCGCCAACCGCGACCCGGCCCGCTTCACCGACCCCGACCGCTTCGACGTCACCCGCCCCGCCGCCGACAACCGCCATGTCAGCTTCGGCGCGGGCATCCACTACTGCCTCGGCGCCCCGCTGGCCCGTCTCGAACTCGGCGCGTCCTTCGGCACCTTCCTGCGCCAGGCGCCCGGCCTGCGGCTGGTCGCCGAGCCCGCCTGGAGCCCCGGCTATGTGATCCGCGGACCGGAGGAGCTGCTGGTCACCTGGTGACGGCGCGGGATCGCGCGCAGGGCCGTGGGGCGGACGGGCGGACGGGCGCAGGACCGTACGGCGGCCCCGCGCGCACGCCCCCTGCGCGGATCGCCGCGGGTCAGCCGGTGACGAGGTCGCGGCGGCGCAGCCCGGCCAGGCCGGCCGCGAGGGTCCCGGCGGCCACGAGTATCAGCCAGGCGTACGGCGTCGCGGTGATCTCGCCGCCGGGCAGCTTCGGCACGTGGGTGAACGGCGACAGGTCGAGCAGGGGCTGCGGCAGCCGCAGCACCGGGCCGAGCTGGCCCATCATCACGAAGAGCCCGAGCAGGCCCCAGGCGGCCGTGGACGCCCTCGGCAGCAGGCCGAACAGCAGGGTGCCGAGCCCGATCAGCACCCACACGGCGGGCGCCTGCGCGACGGCCGCCCCGATCAGCCGGGGGACCTGCCCGCCGATGTCGTCGATGGCGCCGCCGTAGGCCAGGCCCATCAGCAGGCCGCCGGTGGCCAGCAGGACGACCGTCCCGAGCAGCGCGTGGACGAGGTGGCTCGCGGCCCAGCGCACCCTGCCGACCGACTGGGCGAGCACGGCCTCCGCGCCCTGCCCGGTCTCCTCGGTGCGCAGCCGCAGCACGCTCTGCACGGCGAAGACGGCGGCCATGATGCCGAGCAGGCCCATCGCGGTCGACAGGAACGCGTCGGTCAGGCCCTGGTGGCCCCGCCGATCAGATCCCCGACGGAGTCGGTGACCGAGCCGTAGACCCCGCCCGCGACCGCCAGGCCCGCGGCCCACGCGTACAGGGTGCCGCGCTGCAATCGCCAGGCCAGGGCGAGGGGTCCGTTCAGCGAGCGGGCCGCCCGCGCGGGTCCCGGACGGGCGGGCAGCAGACCGGCCCCGGTGTCCCGGCGGGCGACCAGCGCGTACGCGGCGCCGCAGGTCAGTACGGCGAAGGCGGCGGCGGGCAGCAGCACCCACCACGCCTCGTCGGCGTACGGATGGAGGTGTTCGAGCCAGCCCAGCGGCGAGATCCACACCAGGGGCGAGGAGGAGTCGGTGGTCGCGGCGTCCCCGGCGGCGCGCAGCAGGAAGGCGCCGCCGAGCACGGCTCCCGCGACACCCTTGGCGAGCCGCGCGGTCTCGGTGACCTGGGCGGTCACCGCGGCGACCCCGGCGAACATCATGCCGCCGACCGCGAGGGCGAGGGCGAGCGCGACCGAGCCCGTCAGGCTCTGGCCGAGCACGGTCATGCCGCACAGGACGACCAGGGCGATGGCGACGTCGGCGGTCGCGGCGGCCGACAGGGCGGCGGTGAGCGGGGCCCGGCGGTCGACCATGGTCGCGCCGAGCATGTCCTGGCGGCCGGTCTCCTCTTCCTCACGGGTGTGCCGGACGACGATCAGCATGCTCATCAGCCCGGTGAGGGACGCGCCGAGCACGCCCATCCGCCAGCCGGTGAGCGCGCCGATCGTGTCCCAGTCGTAGATGGGTCCGAAGAGCGCGCGCAGCGGCGCGCTGGCGTTGGTGCTGCGCGCGAGGTCCGCGCGTTCGGCCTGGTCGCCGTAGAGCGTGCGGAAGGAGGCGGCGGTGCCGATGACGGACGCGGCCAGCACGTACAGCCAGGCCGGGATCATCAGCCGGTCGCGGCGCAGGGCCAGTTGGGTGAGGGCGCCGGTGCCCGCGAAGCCGCTCATCGGGGCGTCGCCTTACGCGGACCGGTCGCGGACATCCCGTCGGGCCCGGACGGCGTACCGGATGCGGACGTACCGGTCGCGGGCGCCCCGCCGGGTCCGGACGGCGTACCGGCCCGGCCCTCGGCAGCCGACGCGTGACCGTCGACGTCCGGGTCCTCGTAGTGCCTGCGGAACAGCTCCTCCAGGGTGGGCGGGCGGCTGGTGAGGCTGCGGACGCCGGTGTCGGCGAGGGCGCGCAGCAGGGCGTCGAGCTTGTCGGTGTCGGCCTGGAGGGTGACGTGGTGCCCGCTGACGTCCACGTCGTGCACGCCGGGCAGTTCGTCGAGGCCGCGCGGTGGGGCGGCCAGCTCCGCGGTGACGCTGGTGCGGGTCAGATGGCGCAGCTCGCCGAGGGCGCCGGTCTCCACGGTGCGGCCCTGGCGGATGATGCTGACCCGGTCGCAGAGCGCCTCGACCTCGCTGAGGATGTGGCTGGACAGCAGCACGGTCGCCCCGCGGTCCCTGGCCTGCTCCACGCAGCCCTGGAAGACCTCTTCCATCAGCGGGTCGAGTCCCGAGGTCGGCTCGTCCAGGATCAGCAGGTCGGCGTCCGAGGCGAAGGCGGCGACCAAGGCGACCTTCTGCCGGTTGCCCTTCGAATACGCGCCGCCCTTCTTCGTCGGATCCAGCTCGAACCGGTCGAGCAGTTCCTGTTTCCGGCTCGCGGCACCGCCGTCGGCCCGCTCGCCGGTCTCCCCGCGCCCGCGCCACCGGCCGCGCGCAGCGCCTCCGCCGCCTCCGCCGCGCAGTCTGCCGAAGAGGTCGATGATCTCGCCGCCGCTGAGATTGGGCCACAGCGTGACATCGCCCGGCACGTAGGCGATCCGCCGGTGCAGGGCCACCGCGTCCCGCCACGGGTCGCCGCCGAGCAGCCGGGCCTCGCCGCCGTCGGCTCTGATCAGGCCGAGCAGGACGCGGATCGTGGTGGACTTCCCCGCCCCGTTGGGACCCAGGAAGCCGTGCACCTCGCCGGTGCGGACGGACAGGTCGAGTCCGTCGAGTGCGTGTGTGCGGCCGAAGGTCTTGTGGAGCCCGGCCACCATGATTGCGTCCGTCATGCTTGTGAAGCTACAGTACATTCAGAAATTTGTGAAGATGACGAAGCGGATAAACTTCACTCAGCGTGACTTGGGCGGATCGGACGAGGGAGGCGGCGGCCATGGCGGACCCGCGGGACGAGGAGAGACCTGCGGAGGTGCTGACCTTCATCGAGCGCTTCGCCGCCGAGATGGTCGAGGCCGGAATGCAGCGGATGGCAGCCCGGGTCTTCTCCGCGCTGCTCGTGTCCGAGAACGGCGCGCTCAGCTCCGCCGAGCTGAGCGAAAGGCTCCAGGTCAGCCCGGCCGCGGTCTCCGGCGCCGTGCGCTACCTCGCCCAGGTCGGCATGGTGCACCGCGAGCGCGACCCCGGCTCGCGCCGCGAGCTGTACCGGGTGCACCACGACCAGTGGTACGAGACGTTCACCAGCCGCAGCGGCGTCCTCGCCCGCTGGGAGAACACCTTGCGCACCGGAATAGACACCGTCGGCGAGGAGACGGACGCGGGTCAGCGGCTCGCCGAGACCGCCGCCTTCTTCGACTTCCTGCAAAGGGAGCTCGGCGCGATGATGGACCGCTGGCGGGAGCACAAGGCCACGATGTGACGCGCGGCCCGCTGAAACGCTCCTGCCGCCCTCAGCGCGGCACCGTCAGCCGCCACGCCGACCGCTCCACCGTCCACGTACGGCTGCGCACCGGCCCGGTGACGGCGGAGTCCGCGCGGTAGCGGAAGTCCCGGCCCGAGACGGTGATGGTCCGCGCCTGCGCGCGTACGTGCTCCGCGCCCTCCGTACGGCGGACGAAGACCTCCGCCACGCCCGACGGCGAGGTGCGGACCGAGATCTCCTGCACCGGCTGGTCCAGATCGGCCAGCAGCACACCGTCGGCCTCCACGCGCAGCCGTTGCCGCGGCTGCTGACCGTTGACCGGGATCGGCGCGGTGAGGGTGCGGACCAGGGAGCGGGCGGTCTTCTCGACCGGCGTCCACCAGTGCGCGGCGGTCTGCGAGACCGGGGTGCCGCACGGGATGCTCAGCGTGCCGAGCACGATCCCGCCGCTCTCGTCGACCAGCAGGTCGAGCTCCCGCTCGACGCCGTCGAGCACCGCCCGCGCCGCCGCCAGCACCTGGCCCGGCACCCCGAGGCCGCGGGCCAGCGCGGACCGCGGCCCGATCGGCACCAGCGCGACCGGCGCCTCCCCGAGCGTGCGGTCGCGGTGCAGCGCGCGCACCATCCGCAGCAGCGCCGCGTCGTCGCCGAGCACCACAGGGTGACGGCGACCGCGGTGCGCCAGCGCGCGCTCCGCCTCCTCGGCGGAATCCGGGACGCAAACTTTTACGGAGTACGCGCCCGCGCACAGGACATCTTTGGCGATCCGCACGGATTCGCCGTCGACCGCGCGTGCCGCGGGGTCGATGACCAGGAGCAGGGGGTGCCCCCGGTCGGAGTCCGGGGGAGGATGCCCAGGAGACACGGCCGACACCTTGGTCCTTCCTCAGGTAAAATCTCGGTGCAAGAGCCCCTTGCGCCTTTGCGTCAGGGGCTTCGTCTATTCCGGGGCAGGTTCGACGGCTCTCTGCACGTTGGACATGCCCCGCCCGGAAGGGGTGTACGCCTGTGCCCGCACTTGTGCTGCTCGGTGCTCAGTGGGGTGACGAGGGCAAGGGGAAGGCCACCGACCTGCTCGGTGGCTCCGTGGACTATGTGGTGCGATACCAGGGCGGCAACAACGCCGGCCACACGGTCGTCGTCGGCGACCAGAAGTACGCACTGCATCTCCTCCCCTCCGGAATCCTGTCACCGGGGTGCACCCCGGTCATTGGGAACGGTGTCGTCGTCGACCCGGCGGTCCTGCTCTCCGAGCTGAGCGGGCTGAACGAGCGCGGTGTCGACACGTCCAAGCTCCTGATCAGCGGTAACGCGCACCTGATCACGCCGTATCACCAGACCATCGACAAGGTGACGGAGCGGTTCCTCGGCAACCGCAAGATCGGCACCACCGGGCGCGGCATCGGCCCGGCCTACGCCGACAAGATCAACCGGGTGGGCATCCGCATCCAGGATCTGTTCGACGAATCGATCCTCCAGCAGAAGGTCGACGCGGCGCTCAGCGAGAAGAACCAGGTGCTGGTCAAGCTCTTCAACCGGCGCGCGATCAGCACCGCCCAGGTCGTCGAGGAGTACCTCGGCTACGCGGAGCAGATCAGGAGCTACGTCGCCGACACGACCCTGATCCTCAACAACGCGCTCGACGAGGGCAAGGTCGTCCTGATGGAGGGCGGCCAGGGCACGCTCCTCGACGTCGACCACGGCACGTACCCCTTCGTCACGTCGTCCAACCCGACGTCCGGCGGCGCCTGCACCGGCAGCGGTATCGGCCCCACGAAGATCAGCCGGGTGATCGGCATCCTCAAGGCCTACACCACGCGTGTGGGCTCCGGACCGTTCCCCACCGAGCTGTTCGACGCGGACGGCGAGCGACTGCGCACCGTGGGGCACGAGTTCGGCGTCACCACCGGGCGCAACCGGCGCTGCGGCTGGTTCGACGCGGTCATCGCCCGTTACGCGACCCGGGTCAACGGCCTCACCGACTTCTTCCTCACCAAGCTGGACATCCTCACCGGCTGGGAGCAGATCCCGGTCTGCGTCGCGTACGAGATCGACGGCCGCCGGGTCGAGGAACTGCCCTACAGCCAGTCCGACTTCCACCACGCCAAGCCGGTCTACGAGTACCTGCCCGGTTGGACG
This sequence comes from Streptomyces sp. NPDC025721, assembly GCF_055558595.1. Lineage (NCBI taxonomy): Bacteria > Bacillati > Actinomycetota > Actinomycetes > Kitasatosporales > Streptomycetaceae > Streptomyces > Streptomyces sp. NPDC025721. Next base: position 155,734 of record NZ_JBVHMF010000001.1, read on the forward strand.
GAGGACATCAGCAAGGCCAAGTCGCTCTCCGACCTGCCGAAGAACGCGCAGGCGTACGTGAAGGCGCTGGAGGAGATGTCGGGCGCGCCGATCTCCGCGATCGGCGTCGGCCCCGGCCGTACCGAGACGATCGAGATCAACTCGTTCCTCTAAAACGGCCCCAGGTCCCAGGCCCCGGTTCCGGTTCCGGTTCCACAGGTAAGCCCCGCTCACCCAGGTGAGCGGGGCTTACCTGTGTCCGTACGCGGTCAGTGGTCGACCTTGGTGTACGTCAGCGGCGCCTTGCTCGTGTCGAGGTTGTCGCGGCGCAGATGGGTGTCGTCCACCAGGGTGAGCGTGGTGCCGTCGCCGGGGCTGCACGAGGACGCGGGCGTCCCCGTCACCACCTGCGACGGGCTCAACTCGACCGGCGGGCCCACCGAGACGACGTGCATGGACCAGAAGCAGGCGTAGGAGGCGCTGTCGCCCGACAGTTCCACGGAGCCGTCCGCCTTCACCGTCAGCGTCCGGGTGTTGTCGCCCGCGTCGTCACTGGTGAAGGAGGTCCGCCAGGTGCCGACCATGCCGCTGGGCACCGCCGCGTTCGCGGGGTCCGCCTGGCCCGGCGACGTCCGCGCGGGACCCGAGACCGGCGGGGACGTCGGACCGGTGGGTGTGCTCACACCGGGGTCCGGATCGGCCGTGTTCTTCGTGCCCCCCTGGCCCGCGATGTACGCGGTCACGCCGCCCGCGACGACCACCAGGGCGACGATCGCCGCGATCAGCGGCCCGCGCCGCGTCTTGCGCGGCCCGCCCGCGTCCGGCCCTGCCGGCGGAGGTTGCGTGTACGTCGGCGGGGGCGGCGTCGGACCGGCCGGGGGCGCGTACGAGCCGTAGGTCGGTGAGTACGCGGTCGGCGGCGGTTGCCTGACCGGGGTCGCGCCGTCGGTGCGCGCGCCGGTGTCCGAGAGGTGGCCGGGGTCCGCCCGTGTCGGCGTGGGGGCGCCCGGTCCGCCCGCGGCCACGACCCCCACGTCCAGCTCCGTGGGCGTGGGGGACTCCGCCGCCGCCTCCACCTCCAGCAGCCGCACCGCGTGCCGTCCGAGCTGCGCCACGATCGCGCCGGACAGCCACGGCTCGGCGGTCGAGTCCTGCGCCGCGCTGTCGTGGCTCCCGCCGTCCGCCTCGCCCAGCCGCTCCAGCACCCGCGCCAGCGAGGGCCGCTCCTCGGGCTCCTTCACCAGGCAGGCGGCCACCAACTCGCGCAGCCCGTCGGGCACTTCGTCCAGGTCGGGCGGCTCCTGCACGATCCGGAACATCTGGGCGTGCACACCGCTGGCCGCCGCGCCGAACGGCTGGAGACCGGTCGACGCGTAGGCCAGCACCGAGCCGAGGCAGAAGATGTCGCAGGCGGGCGTCACCCGGTCGCCGCGCACCTGCTCGGGCGACATGAAACCGGGGGAGCCCACCATGGCGCCGGTATAGGTGAGGGAGCCGCCGTCGACGACCGTCTCCAGGGCGCGCGCGATCCCGAAGTCGATCACCCGCGGACCGTCGATGGTGATCATCACGTTCGAGGGTTTGAGATCGCGGTGCACCAGACCGGCGGCGTGGATGTCGCGCAGCGCGTGCGCGAGCCCGGAGGCGAGCACCCGCACCGAACGCTCCGGCAGCGGACCGTACTCCTTGACCACCTGGCTGAGCGAGGGCCCCGCCACATAACCGGTCGCCACCCACGGGACCTCGGCCTCGGTGTCGGCGTCCAGCACCGGCGCCGTCCACTTCCCGCCCACCCGGCGCGCGGCCTGCACCTCACGGCGGAAACGGGTGCGGAACTCCTCCTGGGACGCCAGTTCGTCGCGGACCAGCTTCACCGCCACCGTGCGCCCGCGCTCGGAACGCGCCAGGTAGACGATGCCCATCCCGCCCACCCCGAGCCTGCCCAGGAGGCGGTACGCGCCGATCGACCGCGGATCGCCGGACCTCAGCTCGTCCATCGTCGCTCTTCCCCGTCCCGCTCCGCACTGTGCGGCTCCGTCCCGGCACCGCGCCGCCGCCCACCCGTACGGCGAAGAATAAGCGTATGAACGGCAGGGGGTCAGAGGTGTTCCCCGTTCCGCTCGCCGCGCATACGCGTACGGGCTTCGCATATCGTGTGCGGCAGTCACCCGCGCGTACGAACGTACGAATCACCGGAGTACGTGGGCGCGCGCGACGCACAAGGACGACGAAGGAGACGGCATGCCGGACGGCGGCGTATCGCCTGTGCGGCGCAGCAGTCTGCGCCAGCAGATCGCCGACGCCCTGCGCGACGAGGTGCTGACCGGACGGCTCCAGGCCGGCCGCCACTTCACCGTCAAGGAGATCGCCGAGCTGTACGGCGTCTCCGCGACCCCCGTCCGCGAGGCCCTGGTCGACCTCGCGGCACAGGGACTGCTCGAAGTCGAGCAGCACCGCGGCTTCCAGGTCCGCCGTTTCACCGCGCAGGACTTCCGCACCCTCACCGAAGCGCGGCTCTTCGTCGTCGAGGCGTCCTTCCGGCGGATGGCCGAGGTCGGCATGGGCGACGTGCCGCCCGACGCCATCGCGTCCGTGCGGCGCCGCGCCGAAGCCGCCGCCCGCGCCGCCCGCTCCGGTGTCCTCGACATCCTCATCGGCTGCGACCTGCGCTTCTGGCGCGAGTTGACCGCCCTCGGCGGCAACCCGCACATCTGCGAATTCCTCGACCGCATGCGCACCCAGACCTGGATCTACGCCGTCCCCCACCTGCGCGCCCTGCACGACACCGCCGGGGTCTGCTGGTCCGACCACGTCGCCCTCGTGGACGCCGTCGCCGCCCGCGACACCGCGACCGCCCGGCAGCTCACCCTGGAGCACAGCGACCACACCAGCGCCCTCATCGAAAAGCTCGTCCCCGCCCGGCCATGACGCGACCGGCGCGGGCGTTTTAGGCTGTACGCCCCCGACCGGATGGAGTGTTCGTGGCCTGCGACTTGTGGCTGGTGCCCCTCGTGGACGTGCTCTGCCACAGCCCGGAAAACCCCTTCTCCGAGGAACTCGCCCGATACGACAAGGCGTTGAACGACGCCGGACAGCCGCCCGTCCCCGTCTACAACTACATGCCGGGGCTGTCGGGCGACGTCGGCCCGATCGCGTGCTTCGACTACGACGCCCTGCACTTCCTGCGCCGCGCCTATCTGCTCAGCCTCCAGGGGCTCGAGGTCACCCCGGTCGACGCCCTCGGCGGCGACTACGAACAGCTCCTGGAGATGTTCGAGGCCACCGCCCAGCGGTCGCACCTGGTCTGGCACTACGACCACGCGGGCGCGTACGTCCCCCTCGACTTCCCCCAGCCCGTCGTCAACGACGAACTCCTCGAAGGCGGCGGCCCCCTCGGCTCCAGCCACGGGCTGCTGCGCGAACTCGAATTCGTGGCCCCCGTCATCGGCATCGACCCCGCCAACCCGCCGCTGCCGCCCGCGCCGCCCGAACACCACACCACTCTTGAGGAGCCGGCCGTCTCACCGGTCGTGGGCAACGGGCCGTTCGCGCGGGAACACCACGTGTGGCTCGGCCTGCACGCGGCGGCGACGCGGAGCCTGGGCCAGGGCTCGATGATCGTCTTCAGCTAATCGCACCGGGCTCCTTGGCGAGCCGCACCGCGCTGCCTGGCGAGCCGCACCCGGCCACCCCGGCCACTTGGCGAGCCGCCCCCGGCTACCTCGGGCTCTCCGGCGGCCGTTGGCGCGGCATGTTGGGGCGCGTGCTCGGGTGCGCCAGGCGCGGACCCGGCGACGGCTCCTGGCGGCTCGGCCACCAGGCGGCGGACTGGGTGCGCAGCGGAGCGCCGGAGGTGTGGCCGCCGAATTCGACGATCCAGTCGGACGTCTCCATCCGGACGAGGTCGGCCAGGTCGTCGCAGAAGCGGCGCAGGATGGCCAGACAGCGTTCCGCGGCCTCGGCGGCGGTGCCCTCGGTGGGGCCGAGGACCTCGCGGACGCTCTCGGAGGCCCAGTCGAAGCGCAGGGACTCCAGGCGGCGCTGGACGGCCTGGGCGGTGGCGACGTCGCGCATCCACCCCGAGGTCAGGCCGAAGAGGCGGTCGGTGCCGAGGCAGACACCCGCCAGGAGCAGCGCGAGATAGCCCCAGCTCGCGCTGGTGTCCGCGGTGCCGGTCAGCTCCACCAGCGGCAGGGCGGCGCCGGCGGTGCCGAAGAGGACGGCGCCCAGACGCAGGGCGCGGGCGCCGCGGCGCTTGCGGACGCGGTCGTCGAGGTACCAGTCGGCGGTGCGCAGGGCGCCCGTCTCGGCCCAGCGGTACAGCTCCGCCAGGCGTTCCGCGGGCTCGCCCCAGTCGCCGAGCGGGAACGGCAGCGCCCGTAGGTCCTCGTGCTGATGGTGCAGCGCCCGCCGCTGAGGCTCGTCCCGAGGTGCTTCCTCGGGAAACATGTCCGGCTGGCTCACTGCACGCTCCCTCGTATGGCCCCAAGGGCCCCTCGTGGACCTCATATGCGGCTTTCGGCGCCGGATGTCCGGCCCGGTGGTGAAGCACTCTTCTTACCGCCGAACGGCTGAGCGCGGGGTAGCGATCTCCGGATATCCGCCCATACGGGCAGCGTGATCAGGTATAGGCCGATGAATGCGGTCGCTCGAAAGAGTGAGGGCGGCCCGCCGCCCCGCGGCCCACTACCCTGGTGCGCGTGAAGGTCCTTGTCATCGGCGGCGGCGCCCGCGAACACGCCCTGTGCCGCTCCCTCTCGCTCGACCCCGACGTCACCTCGCTGCACTGCGCGCCCGGCAACGCCGGAATCGGCGAGGTCGCCGAGCTGCACCAGGTCGACGCCCTCGACGGCGCGGCCGTCGCAGAACTCGCCGTCTCCCTCGGCGCCGACTTCGTGATCGTGGGGCCCGAGGCCCCGCTGGTCGCCGGGGTCGCCGACGCGGTACGGGCCAGCGGCATCGACTGCTTCGGCCCGTCGGCGCGGGCCGCGGAGCTGGAGGGCTCCAAGGCGTTCGCCAAGGACGTGATGGCGGCGGCCGGGGTGCCGACCGCGCGCAGTTACGTCTGCACGACGGCCGACGAGGTCGACGTGGCGCTCGACGCCTTCGGCGCGCCCTATGTCGTCAAGGACGACGGGCTCGCGGCGGGCAAGGGCGTGGTCGTCACCGGCGACCTGGCCACCGCCCGCGCGCACGCGCTGAGCTGCGACCGGGTGGTCATCGAGGAGTTCCTCGACGGCCCCGAGGTGTCGCTGTTCGCGGTCACCGACGGCGAGACGGTCGTACCGCTCCAGCCCGCGCAGGACTTCAAGCGGGCGCTGGACGACGACGAGGGCCCCAACACCGGCGGTATGGGCGCCTATTCGCCGCTGCCGTGGGCCGACCCCAAGCTCGTCGACGAGGTCGAGCGGACCGTGCTCCAGCCGACCGTGGACGAACTGCGCCGCCGCGGCACGCCCTTCGCGGGCCTGCTCTACGCCGGTCTCGCCATCACCTCGCGCGGTGTGCGGGTCATCGAGTTCAACGCGCGCTTCGGCGACCCCGAGACGCAGGTCGTACTCGCCCGGCTCAAGACGCCGCTGGCCGGACTGCTGCGGGCCGCGGCCACCGGGCAGCTCGCCGCCTTCCCGCGGCTGCGCTGGAGCGACGGCGCGGCGGTGACCGTGGTCATCGCCTCGTACAACTACCCGGACACCCCGCGCACCGGCGACCCGATCTCCGGGCTCGCGGACGTCGCCGAGAAGGACGAGCACGCGTACGTCCTGCACGCGGGCACCCGGGAGGACGACGGGCGGATCGTCAGCGCGGGCGGCCGGGTGCTGTCGGTCACCGCGACCGGTTCCGACCTCGCCAAGGCCCGTGACCGGGCCTACCGCGCGGTCGACCGGATCGGTCTCGACGGTGGCCACCACCGTACGGACATCGCCGCGAAAGCGGCCGGTCTCTGACCAAAGCCACTCCAAGGAGTGATGACTCGGCCATAAGGCTGACTCCTTCCCGGCGCCGAACTAGGGTGCCCCGAAAGCGCACTGCGGGACATTGCGGCAATCAGCCGTACGGCCATTGCGATGTCCGTGGGCGGTGCGACAGTGGGGGGAGGCCGCCATCGGGGCGGTCACCACAGCGCAGGGGGTGAGTCGCCGATGGCCGGAGAAGCAGGTGAGGCGGTCGCGCGCTCGCGTGCCCTGGCGGTGCTCCGGGTCCGGGGCGCCGCGCTCGGCGCGGCCCTGCTGCCCGCCGCCGTCGCCGTCGTCCTGCACGCGGGCGGCGCGACCGGCCGGATCGGCTCGCGCTGGGACGGTGTGCGCTGGGGGATGACCGGTGGCGCGCTCGTGGTGCTGCTGGTCGCGGCGGCCGTCGCGGCGGTGATCGTACGGGCCAGGCCCGCGGTCAGTCCCGCGGTGCCGGTGGCCGAGACCGCCGCGCCCGACCTCTACCGGATGGTCCGCGACCTGGCGGAGCGGATGGAGGTGCCCGCGCCGTCGGCGATAGAGCTGACGCCGGACTGCGACAGCTGGCTGGAGGAGCGCAGGGCCGACCGGCCCGCGGGCCGCAAGGCCAGGAAGGCCGCCAGGGAAGAGGGCAGGCGGACCGCGCCCGTGCTGGTGATCGGCTCGCCCTTCATGTGGTGGATGCGGATCGCGGAGCTGCGCGCGCTGCTCGCGCCCGTGGTGGCGGGCACGGGACCCGCCGCCGATCCGGAGATAGCGGCCGCCCGCCGCTTCGTGCGCGGCCTCGACGCGGCGGCCGGAGTCGCCGCGCACGGCCGCGAGGGCACTGTGCTGCTGCGACCGGTGTTCGGCGTCCTCGGCTGGACGGTCCGGCTGCTGCTGAACGGCTGCCGTGTCCATGTCGCCGAGATGGAGCGGGGCGTTGCCGCCTCCGCCTCCGAGCGCGCGCAGGCCGTCGACTACGGGCTGCGGATCGTCGCCCAGGAACAGGTGGGCCTGGCCTACGCGGGCTGGGACCGGCTGCTCACCCGCGTCGCGCTGCCCGCCTGGCGGATGGGCCGCTGGCCGTCCCGGCTGGACGCCGGGGTGGTCGCCGCGCTCACCGAGCTGTCCCGGCGCGACCGGCTCGCCGACGGCTTCGAGACCCGGCTGGGCGAACGCCCGGCCTGCGATCTCCTGGAGGAGCCCGGCGCGATGGACGAGGCCGTCTCGCTGCTGGCCGCCCGGCTCTTCCACGCGGGCCCGCAGCGGCCCGGCCCCGACTGGGCGCCGGTGAGCTGGAACGGCTATCCGGACGAGGTCGTCGACCGCATCTGGCGCACCGAGGCCGCCCGGCTGATACGCGTCCTGGACGAGGTGCCGCCGCCGGAGCCCGGCATCGCCGCCGCGGCCGAGGAAGAGGACGAGGGACCGGCCGCGATCGGCGGCGGGCGCCGCAGCGGCCTGCTCCTCGGCGACCGGGCCATGACCGGGCCGACCGCCGCCGCCCGCACCTCGGCGGCGGAACGGGCCGCCGCCGCGCTCGCCGACGAGCCGGGCCGCGCCACCCTCACCCGCGTCATCGAGCGGCTCTCGCGCGGCGGCAGCGAGGAGCTGGCCGCCAGGATCGGCGCGCTCGCCGCCCGCGACGAGGCGGCCCGGCACGCCGCGACGGCCGAGAACGCCAAGGGCGGCGGAAACGGCGGCGGAAGCGGGGGCGGAACGGGCGGCGGTACGGAGGAAACCCCCGTGCCCGTCTCCCCGTTGCTGCCGCCCCGCACCGGCCGTGAGCTGCTGACCGACCACGTCACCGCCGTCGTCTGCTGCGCCGCCGTGGACACCGCGGGCGCCGACGCGGGCCTGGACTGGCTGGACGGCCCCACGCTGCTCGTCGGCGGCGCCCGTCGGGCCGATCTGACCTGGCCGGTGCTCCGCCTGGTCGAGAACGGCGACGCGGCACCGCTGCGCTCCTGGCTCAGGGCCGTCGGCGTCCGCCCCGACAAGCCGATCCGGCTGGTGTGATCAACCGACGTATTGCGCCGTCGTGATCGACGGGCGTGACCCGTCGTCGTGATCGACCGACGTGACGCGCCGTCGTGACCAACCGACGTGACGCGCCGTCATGATCAACCAATGTGACAAGCGCCACGTCGCCCCCGCGTGAGCGCCGTCCGGGGGCGGTGCGTTTCGGCCACGACCGCACACCGCCCGGCACCGCCTCGCGCGCCGCCCCGCGGCGCGCCACACGGCGCGGAACCCGCCCGGCTTCTGGCCCGTACCGCCCGCTCCCGACCGCTCGGAGCGCGCGGCGCGACCTCTTGACCTGGGTCATGTGACGTTCACCACACGCCGGTTGACCGAATCTGCTTCACTCGTCGCCCGATCCGTTCCGATAATTCACCACGAACGGTAACCGGTGCGGTGCTTTCTGTGATGTGCTGGGTATGTGCGCCGCACTATTGCACCGCATGGGTGAACCACGGGTGGAGCGGGGAACCGCGGGAGCCGGCGCGGCCGGGGATCGGGTGAGGGAGGGGCTTCGATGAGTACGGACCAGATCCGACGGTGGGAGTCCGGAGCGCATGCCCACGGGGTCTCCGACCCCTTCGGCCAGGGCCCGCTGCCCTGGCTGCGCGGCGCCTCCCAGTACCTGGACGACGACGGCCAGGTCGTCCCCTGGTACGTCGACCTGGCCGTGAGCAGCGGCGACGCCGCGCACCGACCGCGCTTCCCCGGACCGCGTACCGCCGACGACGTACGCCGTCAGATCAAGGGCTTCGCCTCCGCGGGATCCGTGGTGCCCGGCGAGGCCATCGACTTCCGGATCACCGTGGACCCGCCGCAGGAGTTCACGGTCGACGTCTACCGGATCGGCCACTACGGCGGCGACGGCGCCGCGAAGATGTCCGCGAGCCCCCGGCTGTCCGGCATCGTCCAGCCCGCGCCGCTGGCCGCCGGAAGGACGGTTTCCTGCCACCACTGGTGGCAGTCCTGGCGGTTGCAGATTCCCACGTACTGGAACACCGGCGCGTACGTGGCCGTCCTCACCACCGCCGACGGCTACCGCAGCCACGTCCCCTTCACCGTCCGCGCCACCCACGAGGCGGACCTGCTCCTGCTGATGCCCGACGTGACGTGGCAGGCGTACAACCTCTACCCCGAGGACGGCAGGACCGGCGCCAGCCTGTACCACGCGTGGGACGAGAAGGGGCAGCTCCTCGGCGAGGAACAGGCCGCCACCACCGTCTCCTTCGACCGCCCCTACGCGGGCGCCGGGCTCCCGCTGCACATCGGCCACGCCTACGACTTCGTACGCTTCGCCGAGCGCTACGGCTACGACCTCGCGTACGCCGACGCCCGCGACCTGCACGCGGGCCGTATCGACCCCACGCGCTACCGCGGCCTGGTCTTCCCCGGCCACGACGAGTACTGGTCCAAGCCGATGCGCCGGGCCGCCGAGACCGCGCGCGACGCGGGCACCTCGCTGGTCTTCCTGTCGGCCAACACCATGTACTGGCAGGTCGAGCTGGCCGCGTCCCCGGCCGGGGACGCGGACCGGTTGCTGAGCTGCCGCAAGCGCCGCGGCGACAACAAGGGCCGCACCGCGCTCTGGCGCGACCTCGGCGAGCCGGAACAGCTCGTGCTCGGCGTGCAGTACGCGGGCCGCGTCCCCCAGCCGTCGCCGCTCGTCGTCCGCAACGCCGAGCACTGGCTGTGGGAGGCCACCGGCGCCACCGAGGGCGACGAGATCGACGGCCTGGTCGCGGGCGAGGCCGACCGCTACTACCCGCGCGCCCCGCTGCCCGAGAGCATCGAGCGCATCCTGCTGGCCCACTCGCCGTACGAGTCCACCGACGGCCGCCGCTGCCACCAGGAGACCTCGCTCTACCAGGCCCCCAGCGGCGCGTACGTCTTCGCCTCCGGCACCTTCGCCTGGTCCCCGGCGCTCGACCGCCCCAACCACGTCGACCCGCGCGTCCAGCGCGCCACCGCCAACCTCCTCGACCGCATCTGCAAGCACGACTGAGGGGTGGGTCCGCCGGAGCCTGCGAGCCGGAGGCGGCGCGCCGGGTCCAAGCCGCCGGAGGCGAGCGGGCGGCGAAAGGAGGAGCCCCCGCGCGCTCCAGCTGTCCCGATAAGCGAGAATCGGGAGCTGAACCGCCGAGTGGGGAGGACGACCCGTGTCCGGATTCGTCGAGAAACCCGAGCCTGTCCAGGTGCCGGGACTGGTACATCTGCACACCGGCAAGGTGCGCGATCTGTACCAGAACGCGGAGGGCGACCTGGTGATGGTCGCCAGCGACCGCACCTCCGTCTACGACTGGGTGCTGCCCACCGAGATCCCCGACAAGGGCCGGATTCTCACGCAGCTCTCGCTGTGGTGGTTCGACCTGCTCGCCGACATCGTGCCCAACCACGTGATCTCCACCGAGCTGCCCGAGGGCGCCCCCGCGCAGTGGGCGGGCCGCACCATGGTGTGCCGTTCGCTGCGCATGGTGCCGGTCGAGTGCGTCGCACGCGGCTATCTGACCGGCTCCGGCCTGGTCGAGTACAACCGGGACCGCACGGTGTGCGGCCTCGCGCTCCCCGAGGGCCTGGTGGACGGCTCCGAGCTGCCCGCGCCGATCTTCACCCCCGCCACCAAGGCCGAGGTCGGTGAGCACGACGAGAACGTGTCGTACGAGGAGGTCGCCCGCGAGGTCGGCGCCGAGACCGCGACGCTGCTCCGGCAGACCACGCTGGCCGTCTACGGCAGGGCCCGCGACATCGCGCGCGAGCGGGGCATCATCCTGGCCGACACGAAGTTCGAGTTCGGTTACGACGAACAGGGCACGCTGGTCATCGCCGACGAGGTGCTGACCCCCGACTCGTCCCGCTTCTGGCCGGCCGACCTGTGGGAGCCGGGCCGCGCGCAGCCGTCCTTCGACAAGCAGTTCGTCCGCGACCACCTCACCGACCCGGCGCTGGGCTGGGACCGCAACGGCGAGGAGCCGCCGCCCGGCCTGCCCGCCGAGGTCGTCGAGCAGTCCCGCGCCCGCTACGTGGAGGCGTACGAGCGCCTCACCGGCACCGCCTGGTCGTAGCACCCCGGCGCGGAAGCGGAGAGACGACGAAGGCCCCGGTCGTGGTGACCGGGGCCTTCGCGATGCTGGAGCGGACGACGAGATTCGAACTCGCGACCCTCACCTTGGCAAGGTGATGCTCTACCAACTGAGCCACGTCCGCAGGCCGTGCAGACACTGTACCCGATCGGACGCGGCCATTAGAAACCGATATATCCCGTCGCCCCGTGACGCGCCGAGCGGACGCCCGGCGATGCGCCGAGCGGACGCCCGGATACGACGAAGGCCCCGGTCGTGGTGACCGGGGCCTTCGTGACGCTGGAGCGGACGACGAGATTCGAACTCGCGACCCTCACCTTGGCAAGGTGATGCTCTACCAACTGAGCCACGTCCGCATTGCTGCGGTCACTCTACCCGATCCATAGGACCGGCCGGAGCGACCAGAGCGGGCGACAGGAATTGCACACTGCCCCTCCCCCCTGGAAGGGGGGCGCTCTGCTACTGAGCTACACCCGCGTGACCTCCGCTGACCTGGCCTTTCCGGCCCTGCCCTCGGCGTGCTCCACACACTAGCGGAAGGGTGGGGGTGGCTGTCCAGTCGGCACCACCGCCCCCGCCCGTTCGCCCGGCGGTTGTCAGTGAGTTGTCGCGGAACCGTCAACTGGCCTTGTTGAACGCTTCGTAGACCTTCTTGGGGATGCGCCCGCGGGCCGGGACCTCGAAGCCGTTCGACTGCGCCCAGGCGCGGACGGTGGCCGGGGTCGGGGCGATCGGCGTGCGCTTGTAGGCGCGGCCCGAAAGGGTGCGGCGGCGGCCGGCCTCCACGTAAGGAGCCAGGTCATTGCGCAGCTTGTCCGCGTTCTGGGACGAGAGGTCGATCTCGTACCACTGACCGTCGACGCCGAATGCGATGGTTTCCGCCGCTTCTCCGCCGTCCAGGTCGTCGGCGAGGGTGACCAGTACGCGTTGCGCCATAGGGATGTGGTCCTTTCGTACGCCATCGGCCTTGCCGGGGCCCGGCGATCGCACGCGGCCCGTGTGTCGTGGCGGTCGCGAGCGGGAACGGTCGCGACCGGACGCAGGGCCCCGGTGTCACGGGTGGGCCGACAAGTCGAGTGTCGACAAGTTTTCATTTGTACGATGCCACGAAATGGGCACCGCGTGATACATCGTGACACCTGTTAATTCCCCCGGGTGCCGCTTCGTAATCGGGACCCTATGTTTCACCTACGGGTTTCCCCAAGCATTTCGGCGGCCGATACATAAACGTGATCAGTGATCTAGGGGTGCGCTAGGGGTCGCGTTCATATCTACTCGCGTAGATTTTCGCACCGGGTACGCTGAGAGAACCTCACGCACCACACCACCGGGAGTGCAAGTGGCACGCGTCGTAGTCGACGTCATGCTCAAGCCGGAGATCCTCGACCCCCAGGGCCAGGCGGTGCAGCGAGCACTGCCGCGCCTGGGCTTCGACGGGATCTCCGACGTCCGCCAGGGAAAGCGCTTTGAACTAGAGGTCGAGGGGCCGGTCGACGACGCCGCCCTCGCCCGCATTCGCGAGATGGCGGAAACCTTTCTCGCGAACACCGTGATCGAGGACTTCGCCGTAAAGGTGGAGTCGTGACTGCGCGCGTTGGCGTCGTCACATTCCCCGGCACGCTCGACGACCGTGACACACAGCGCGCCGTCCGGGTCGCGGGCGCCGAAGCCGTACCGCTGTGGCACCGTGACAAGGATCTCCAGCAGGTCGACGCGGTGGTTCTGCCGGGCGGCTTCTCGTACGGCGACTATCTGCGGGCCGGCGCGATCTCGCGTTTCTCGCCGGTGATGGAAACGATCATCGAACAGGCGAAGGCCGGAATGCCGGTTCTCGGCATCTGCAATGGGTTCCAGGTGCTCACCGAGTCGCATCTGCTGCCAGGCGCGATGCTGCGCAACAACCACCTCCACTTCGTCTGCCGCGACCAGAAGCTGCGGGTCGAGACCAGCGCCACCGCCTGGACGTCGCAGTACGCGGACGGCCAGGAGATCTCCATCCCGCTGAAGAACATCGACGGCCGCTACACCGCCGCCGAGCGGGTGCTGGACGAACTGGAAGCCGAGGGCCGGGTGGTCTTCCGCTATCTGGACGGCAATCCGAACGGGTCGCTCCGTGACATCGCGGGCATCAGCAATGCCGCGGGCAATGTCGTCGGCCTCATGCCGCACCCCGAGCACGCCGTCGAGCCGCTGATCGGCACCGGCCGCACCGACGGCCTCGGATTCTTCACCTCGGTCCTGAAGAAGTTGGTCTCCGCATGACCCTCGATACCGTCAAGCACGCCGCCGAGACGCCCGAGGCCGGGCAGCCGTGGAAGGAACTCGGCCTCAAGGAGGACGAGTACGCCCGGATCCGCGAGATCCTGGGCCGCCGCCCGACCGGCGCGGAACTGGCGATGTACTCGGTCATGTGGTCGGAGCACTGCTCGTACAAGTCGAGCAAGGTGCACCTGAAGCAGTTCGGCGAGAAGGCCCCGCAGACCGACGCGCTGCTCGTCGGCATCGGTGAGAACGCGGGCGTCGTGGACGTCGGCCAGGGCTACGCCGTCACCTTCAAGATCGAGTCGCACAACCACCCGTCGTACATCGAGCCCTACCAGGGCGCGGCCACCGGCGTCGGCGGCATCGTCCGCGACATCCTCGCGATGGGCGCGCGGCCGGTCGCCGTGATGGACCCGCTGCGGTTCGGCGCGGCCGACCACCCCGACACCCGGCGCGTCCTGCCCGGCATCGTCTCGGGCGTCGGCGGCTACGGAAACTGCCTCGGCCTGCCCAACATCGGCGGCGAGGTCGTCTTCGACCCCTGCTACCAGGGCAATCCGCTGGTCAACGCGCTGTGCGTGGGCGTCATGAAGCACGAGGACATCCACCTCGCGCAGGCGTCGGGCCCCGGCAACAAGGTGATCCTGTACGGCGCCAGGACCGGCGGCGACGGCATCGGCGGCGTCTCGGTGCTGGCCAGCGAGACCTTCGACTCGACCGGCCCGTCCCGCCGCCCCGCCGTCCAGGTCGGCGACCCCTTCCAGGAGAAGCTGCTCATCGAGTGCACCCTGGAGATCTTCCGCGAGCAACTGGTCGCGGGCATCCAGGACCTCGGCGGCGCGGGCCTGTCCTGCGCCACCAGCGAGCTGGCCTCGGCCGGCTCCGGCGGCATGCGCGTCGAACTGGACACCGTGCCGCTGCGCGACGCGACGCTCTCGCCCGAGGAAATCCTCATGAGCGAGTCGCAGGAGCGCATGTGCGCGATCGTCGAGCCCGACAAGGTCGAGCGCTTCCTGGCGATCTGCGAGAAGTGGGACGTCATCGCCACCGTCATCGGTGAGGTGACCGAGGGCTCGCAACTGGAGATCTTCTGGCACGGCGAGCAGATCGTGGACGTGCCGCCGCGCTCGGTCGCGCACGACGGGCCGACGTACCACCGCCCGTACGCCCGGCCGGACTGGCAGGACGCGCTCCAGGCCGACGACGCGGGAAAGCTGCCGCGGCCCGGCACCTCCGCCGAACTGCGCGAGCAGGTGCTCAAGCTGGTCGGCTCGCCGAACCAGGCGTCCAAGGCGTGGGTCACCGACCAGTACGACCGCTTCGTGCAGGGCAACACGGTGCTGGCGCAGCCCGAGGACTCCGGCATGATCCGGATCGACGAGGAGACCGACCTCGGCGTGGCCATCGCCACCGACGGCAACGGCCGCTTCGCGAAGCTCGACCCGTACACGGGCGCGCAGTTGGCGCTCGCGGAGGCGTACCGCAATGTCGCCGCCTCCGGGGCCAAGCCGCTGGCCATCTCGGACTGCCTGAACTTCGGCTCGCCCGAGGACCCGGCCGTGATGTGGCAGTTCGCCGAGGCCACCCGCGGTCTCGCCGACGGCTGCCTCCAGCTCGGCACCCCGGTGACCGGCGGCAATGTGTCGCTGTACAACCAGACCGGCGACGTGGCGATCCACCCGACCCCGGTGGTCGCGGTGCTCGGCGTGATCGACGACGTCAACCGGCGTACGCCGATGGCCTTCAAGGACGAGGGCCACCTGATCTACCTGCTCGGTGACACCCGCGAGGAGTTCGGCGGCTCGGCCTGGTCGCAGGTCGTCCACGACCACCTCGGCGGTCTGCCGCCCGCCGTCGACCTGGACCGCGAGCGGCTGCTCGGCGAGATCCTGATCTCCGCGTCGCGCGACGGCATGATCGACGCCGCCCACGACCTCAGCGACGGCGGTCTCGTCCAGGCGGTCACCGAGTCCTGCCTGCGCGGCGGGCACGGCGCGCGGCTGGTCGTCCCGGACGGTCTGGACGCCTTCACGTTCCTGTTCTCCGAGTCCGCGGGCCGCGCCGTCGTCGCGGTGCCGCGCTCCGAGGAACTGCGCTTCACCGACATGTGCGGGGCGCGGGGGCTTCCGGCGGCGCGGATCGGCGTCATCGACGGCGACGAGATCGACGTGCAGGGGGAGTTCAGCATTCCGCTGGGCGAACTGCGCGCCGCGCACGAGGGGACGATTCCGGCGCTGCTCGCCTGAGCGTTCCGCTGATGTGACGGAAAAGTCCACCGGGTGCCCCGGCCGCGATGACGCGGCCGGGGCATCTGTGCGGTGTGGCGTGGACCGGCGATGGTCTTAACGGTGTGACGAACGGCTTGACGTCTTACGGGAATCGGGCGTCGTGGCAATTGCCGGAGGCGTCATAAGACGGCATGTGCCGGATCCACCCGTATGGCGGTGCTCGGGGCTGTGCGCCGTCACCCATGATCGTTTCGCGCGCTCGCACGTTGGCGCACGAAACGAGGGGAATGTGCAGTGATCACACGTAAGAACATCGCCGTGCTGCTGTCCGCCGCCGTGATGACGGCGGGTCTCGCCATGACCGGCGGGGCCTCGGCCACGGCCGCCGCCGCTCCGGCGAAGGAGAAGGTCAGGCCGGCCGCCGAGTGCGGTGTCCGCTCCGACGGCCGTCTGTACTGCGGCAACAAGGTCGGGGCCAGGGGCTTCGCGGACCGCTCCTACCGCTCGGCGACCCGCGGCACCCTGACCACCGGCTTCAACTGGTTCGTCTGCTGGGGCCACGGCGACCCGCACGCGGGCCAGAACGACATCTGGTACTGGACGCAGCTCGACAACGGCGCCTGGGGCAACGTTCCGGCCGTCGACCTCTACACCGGCCAGGACCCGGCGCCCGGCCTGCGGGAGTGCTGAGACCGTTCGCCGCTCGGGGATGACCGCCTCCCGGTGCCGCGGGCACCGGGGTGCCGGGGTGCCGGGAGGCCAGGGTGCCGGGGTGCCGGGGGCCGGTCAGAATGGACCGTGACCTCAGAGCAGACCGAGACCCCCGACCCGCGCACCGGCCCGCCGACCACGGGCGGTGAGCGCGAGACGCTGCGCGGCTTCCTCGACTACCACCGCGAGACCCTCGCCATGAAGTGCGACGGCCTCACCGACGACGAACTGCGCCGCTGTTCCATGCCGCCGTCCACCCTCAGCCTGCTCGGGCTCGTCCGGCACATGGCCGAGGTCGAACGCGCCTGGTTCCGCCGGATCATCGACGGCGAGGACATCCCTCTCGTCTGGTCCGCCACCGGCGACTTCCAGGAGGCGTACGACGCCTCCGGCTCCACCCGCGACGAAGCCTTCTCCGCCTGGCACGCCGAGGTCGCCCACTCCCGCCGCATCGAGGGCGCCGCCCCCACCCTCGACCTCGTCGTCCACAACTCCCGCCACGACGAGGACGTTTCGCTCCGCCTGGTCATGCAGCACGTCATCCTCGAGTACGCCCGTCACAACGGCCACGCCGATCTGCTCCGCGAGGCCATCGACGGCACCGTCGGCGCCTGACGGCGCCGTTCCGCGTGGGCGCGCTCACCCGCGACGCTCCCGCAGGTCACCGCCCGCCCCGGGCGGCGCGGTTCGGTTGTTCCCGGACCACCGGCCGGTGGTGGCTTGTCGCGCAGTTCCTCGCGCCCCTGACGGGGCGGACTGTCTTTTGTCCGGGCGGTGAGCCGATCTTTTGAGGGGCGCGGGGCTGTGTTTGATGTGCGGCTGCCGCCGCGTGGGCGCGCTCAGCCATGACGCTCCCGCAGGTCACCGGCCGCCCCGGGCGGGGCGGTTCGGTTGTTCCCGGACCACCGGCCGGTGGGGGCTCGCCGCGCAGTTCCTCCCCCAGCCTTCGGCCGGGAGGTGCCCCCAGCGCCCGTGACGGGGCGGACTGTCTTTTGTCCGGGCGGTGAGCCGATCTTTTGAGGGGCGCGGGGAACTGCGCGACCAGCCACGGGGTTGGTGCGCCTTTGAGAACCGGCCTCCGTGGGGCAGATGCGGTTGTTTTCGGGCTGGCAGCCCGGCGGGGGTGGGTCGCGGCCCCTGGCGGGGCACGTCGTGGGTGAGGGCGGCGGAGTTCACGGGGCCGCCCGCCGCCCCCCCGGTGGTGCCGCCGCTTTCGGTGCGGCGGCACGGGAGTTGGGGCTACCGTCGAAGAGTGACCGGTGTGGAGATTGCGATCGGGTACGTGTGCGCGTGGCTGGTGGCCAAGGCGCGGCGGGTGGCGGGGCGGGCGGACGCGGAGGTGGACCGGGGTCTGGACGCCGGAATGGACCGGCTGCACACGCTGGTCTCCGGAGCGCTGGGGGAGGACCCGGCGCTGGAACGGGCGGCACGGGAGGCGGACGCCGGGGAGGTGTCCGCCAGGACGCGCCGTCGTCTGACCGACGCGCTGGACGAAGCGGTCGAGCAGGACGGGGAGTTGGCGGAGGCGCTGCGCCGCCTCGTTGACGAGGTACGGGCGTTGACGCCCGCCACGGCCTCGGCGGAAGGCGACGGCGTCGCCATCGGGGGGAACGTCGAGATCCGCGCGGACGGCGGCTCGGCCGCCGCCGTACGGATGGGTGACGTGACGATCGGAAACCCCCCGGCGCCGGACCCTCAGGTGCCGGGTCCGCCACAGGGCTGAGCGCACCCGGCGCTCCACCCGAAGAGCCCACGAGGACGCCAACGGCCGTCACGATAACGGCCGTTGACGGTTCCGTCGCGGCCCACACCGTCCACGGCGGACTCCACCAGCACCACCACCCGCCCCCGCGCCCGCCCGCCGCCTGGCCCGTACAGATCGGCGTCGTCCCGCGCGAGGCGGACTGCTTCCAGGACCGCGCGGCCGTCGGCGCCCTGGACGCGGCGCTCACCGACGCCGGTACGGCCGTGGTCGGCCAGGTCCTCACCGGCATGGGCGGCGTGGGCAAGACCCAACTCGCCGCGCGGCACGCCCGGGACGCGTGGCGGTCCGGCCGCCTCGACCTGCTGGTGTGGGTCACGGCGACCAGCCGCCAGGCGGTGGTGGACGGCCTCGCGGAGGCCGCGCAGACGCTGCTCGGGGCGGACCGCGAGGACCCCGAGCGCGCCGCCCGCGCCTTCCTGGCGTGGCTTGAGCCCAAACCCGCCCCGGAAGCGCCGCGTTGGCTCGTCGTCCTGGACGACGTCACCGACCCCGCCGACCTCACCGGCCTGTGGCCGCCCGACAGCCCCACCGGCCGTACGGTCGTCACCACCCGCAGCCGCGACGCCGCCCTCACCGGCCGGGGCCGTAGACAGGTCACCGTCGGCGTCTTCACCGAAGAGGAGAGCGAGGGCTATCTGACCACCGCCCTCGCCGCCCACGACCGCGAGCCGCTGCGCGAACTCATGGCGCTGGGCGGCGCATTGGGCTGGCTGCCGCTCGCCATGTCCCAGGCCACGGCGTACGTCGTGGACGCCGGAATCACCTGCGCGACCTACCGCGCCCGCCTCGCCGACCGCGCCCAGCGCCTCGCCGACCTGCGCCCCACCGCCCTGCCCGACGACCAGACCACCGGCGTCGCCGCCGCCTGGACCCTGTCGCTCGACCGCGCCGACCACCACGCCCCGGTCGGCCTCGCCCGCCCCATGCTCCAACTCGCCTCGATGCTCGACCCCAACGGCATCCCCGAGGCCGTCCTCACCGGCGCCCCGGCGCTCAACTGGCTCGCCCAAGAAGCCCCTTCCCAGGACACGGTCTCCTCCGACGACGCCGTCCGCACCCTCCGCGTCCTCCACCGCCTCAGCCTCCTCGACCACAGCCCCCGTATCCCGCACCGCGCCGTCCGCGTCCACCGCCTCGTCCAGCGCGCGGTGCGCGACACCTTGACCGAGGCGGAACAGGACGCGCTGGCGCGAGTGGCCGCCGACGGGTTGGTGGAAGCCTGGCCCGAGGTCGAGCGGGACACCGAACTGGCGCAGTCGCTGCGGGCGAACACGGCCGCCGTGATCGGGGTCGCGGAGAAGGCGCTGTACGAGCCCGCGTCGCACGTCGTGCTGCACCGCTACGGCAGGTCCCTGGGAATGGCGGGTCAAGTCTCCGATGCCATCTCCTACTACGCGAACGTCGTACGCGTGTCGCACACGCTTTTGGGCCCCGCCCACCGGCACACCTTGTTCAACCGTGCCGTCCTCGCCAACTGGTACGGGCGGGCGGGGGACGGTACGGCCGCCGCCGCGCTCGGGGAGTGGCTGGAGAGCCCGCATCTGAAGGTGAGCCCCGACGATCCACTCACGTTCGCCGTCCGCAGCGAGCTCGCTCACCAGGAAGGCGGCACAGGCGATCCGTCCTCAGCCGTCGCGACGTACGTCGAACTCCTGGCGGACGCCACGCAGGTGCTCGGCCCCGAGCATCCGCACACCTTCCTCCTCCGTGCCAGGCTTGCCAACTGGCTCGGCGTGGACAGCAGCGCCGCCGCCGCTGTCACCGCTCTCACGTCGGTGCTGGACGACATGGTCAAGGTGCTCGACCCCGAGCATCGCGACCTCCTTCTCGTACGCGAGCGGCTGGCCCACTGGCGAGCGAAGTCCGCCACTGACCGGACGCGTTGAAGCACCCGCTCCCGCCCCCTCTAGAACGTGCTGTGAAGTCCTTGTGAGGACCCCGCGATCCCCGCCCCGCACAAGGCGACAATTGGTGCTCCTGTGACTCCCGCCCCGGCGGCCGAGAAGGAATGAGCGCCGTGGAGCCGCTACAACCGGAGGACCCGGAGCAGATCGGGGGCCATCGGCTGCTGGCGCGACTGGGCGCGGGCGGAATGGGCGTGGTGTACCTGGGGCGTTCGCCGGGCGGGCGCGCGGTGGCGGTCAAGGTCGTCAAGGCCGGGTTCGCGCGGGACGCGCGCTATCGGGCGCGCTTTCGCAGGGAGGTGGCGGCGGCCCGTACGGTGACGGGGGCGTTCACCGCGCCGCTGCTGGACGCCGACGCGGACGCCGCCGTGCCGTGGCTGGTGACCGAGTACCTGCCGGGCCTGTCGCTGCGGGAGGCGGTCGGCGCGTACGGCGGTCTGCCGCCCGCCGCCGTGCGCCTGTTGGCGGCAGCCCTCGCCGAGGCGCTGGTGGACATCCACCGCGCGGGCCTCGCGCACCGGGACCTCAAGCCGGAGAACATCATGCTCACGGCGGGCGGCCCCCGCGTGATCGACTTCGGGATCGCCCGCCCCGACGGCGCCACGTCGATCACCGCCCCCGGCGCGCTGCTCGGCACGCCGGGCTTCATGTCGCCCGAACAGGCGTCCGGCGGGCTCGCGGGCTCCGACAGCGACATCTTCGCGCTCGGCGCGGTGCTGGTGTTCGCGGCGACCGGGCGGGAGCCCTTCGGCGACGGCGACCGGGCGGCCACGCTGGAACGGGTACGGCGCGCGCGGACGGATCTCACCGGGGTGACGGATCGGGGGCTGCGGGCCCTCGTCGCGTCCTGCCTGCGCCGCGAGCCCGGCGAACGCCCCAGCGCCGCCGCCCTGTTGGAACGGCTCGGCGAGCCGGAGGCGTCCGTGCAGGGCACGCGGTGGCTGCCGCCGCCGATGGCCGAGGCGGTGGACCGGCGGATGACGGGAGCGGAGCCGCCGCCGTACGCCCCGACGCCGGGGCAGGTGCGGCCCGAAGGAGCGCCGGGACCGCAGGCCGTGGCGCCGGGCCAGACGACGGCCGACCCGACGGCCGACCCGCCCGCCGGTCCGCCGCCGCTGCCGCCCGGGCCCCCGAAGCCACCCGGCACCCTCCGCGACCCGAGCCGCCGCACACTGCTGCTGACGGTGGCCGCCGTCGCCGCCGTACCCATCACGGCAGGGGTCGTACTGGCCGTACGGGGCACGGGATCGGACAAGGGCCCCGGGCCGACCGGCAAGGGCCGGGCGTCCGGCGGGCCGAAGCCGTCGAGCGGCCCGGCCTCGCCGCCGTCCCCCGCCGCGCCCCCGGAAGCCACCTCGCGGTGGAAGACCAAGGTGCCCGCCAACGGGCAGGGCTACCCCGACATCTACGCCACCGGCGACGTCCTCCTCACGGCGAACGACACGGGCGCTGCCGTGGCCCGCGCCCTCGACGCGCGCACCGGAAGGCAACTCTGGTCGCGACCCATCGACGTCGCCACCCAGGCATCCAAGATCACCGTCGGCGACGGCGCCGTGTTCGTGATCGACGAGCGCAAGAACGACACCTCCACGCTGCGCGCCCTCGACCCGGCGTCGGGAGCCACCCTGTGGACCTACCGGGTGCCGCTCATGAACTTCGTATGGGGCGCGGCGGCCACCGGCTCGATGGTCTGCGTCACGGGCGGCGACGCGGTGACGGCGTTCGACGCCAAGAGCGGCAAGGTCATCTGGCGGACGACCGTGGAAGGGCAGTACGCCACGGCGGGCGCCGGGCTCGTCCTGGTCGAGAGCACCGCGCGGGGCACCAACGCGATCACCGCCCTGTCCGCGACCACAGGCCGCGTCCGCTGGACGCACAAGCTGGCGGACCAGCCGATGGACACCGTCGTCGGCGGCGACGGCTTCGTGTTCACCCACGACGCGTACGGCAACCTGTTCGCTCTCCACTCCGCCACCGGCAAGGCCGCGTGGAACAAGACGGTGGACACGCGGAGTTCGTACCGCCGCACCGGCGGCGGCCTGCTCTTCGCCGACGGCGTCGACGGCCACATCCGCGCGCTGCGGGCCAGTACGGGCGCGGAGGTCTGGTCGCGCCGCATGGGCCAGGACACGGCGAGTCCGTACGGCGAGTCGACGGCGATCGGCCTGTCGGGCGGCACGCTGTGGGTCGGCACGACCGACTCCGTCGTCTACGCCCTCGACGCCGCAGACGGCAGCGTCCTGTGGACCTACGGCGCCGACGCGATGAACGAACCCGGCGCCTCCGCCGATCCGGCGTGGGGCGCGCTGGCAGTCGGCGGGCTCGTCGTCCTGGGCACACGGGACGGCTACCTCGACGCGGTCAGCCCGCCGGACGGAATCCGGAGCGGAACGCAGGACGGAAGCCGGAACGGAACGCCAGGCGGAAGCTGGAACGGAACGCCGGGCGCGACGTCAGGCGGCGTGGCACCGAGCGTCACACCGGGCGGAGCGCCGACCGTCACACCGGGCGGAGCGCCGAGCGTCACACCGGGCGGATCACCGAACGGAGCCCCGAATGCTGCGGCTTGAACCCGGCGACCCCGGTACGGTCGGCCCGTACCGGACCCTGGCGCGCATCGGCACGGGCGGCATGGCCACCGTCTACCTGGCCCGTTCCCGGGGCGGCCGGTCCGTCGCCGTCAAGGTCATGCACGCCGACCTCGCCCGCGAACTCCCGTACCGCGAACGGTTCCGACGTGAGATCGCCGCCAACTCCGCCGTGGGCGGCGTCCACAGCCCCTCCGTCCTCGGCGCGGACCCCGACGCCGCCACGCCCTGGATGGCCACCGAATTCCTGCCGTCGCTCTCCCTGCGCGACACCGTCGAGCGCTTCGGCCCGCTCCCGGCCGCCTCTGTCCGCCGCCTCGCCGCCGGTCTCGCCGAAGCCCTCGCCGACCTCCACCGCAACGGGGTCGCCCACCTCGACGTCAAGCCGGCGAACGTCCTGCTGACGGCCGACGGCCCCCGGCTGATCGACTTCGGCATCGCGACGACGGCCCCGCCCGCGCCGCCCGGGACGCCGCCCGGACCCGGCCACGTATCGGTCAACGCGTCCGGCCACGCGGGCTCTTGGGGCTTCATGTCCCCGGAGCAGGTCGCGGGCGCGGCCGGTCCGCCGAGCGACGTCTACTCGTTGGGCGCGACGCTGGCGTACGCGTACGGGAGCGCCGACGGCGGGGTCGAGGACGGCGGCGGTACGGACGCGCTGCGTGCCCTCGTCGCCGACTGCCGACGGCCCGACGCCGCCGCGCGCCCGACCGCCGCCGCGCTGGTCCAACGGCTCGCCCCGGCGCCGGACGAGAGCGCGGTCCCCGCCGTCCACTGGCTCCCGCCGCAGGTCGTCACGGCCATCGACGCGAACGCGAGCGCCGCCGACAACCCGCCCGGCCTCTCGCCGCCGTCAACCGGGCCGGGGCGGCGCCGCGTCCTGCTGGGCGGCGTGGCGGCGGCCGTCGTGGCCGTGGCCGGGGCCACGGCGGCGGTGCTGGCCACGCACTCGGACGGCTCGTCGTCCGGTGAGGGACCGGGCGGTGACGGGAAGTCGCGTACGACGCCCACGCGTTCGCGCGCGAGCGCCACCCCCACGGCCACGGCGGCCCCCACGGCCCCCACGCCCTCGGCGAAGCCGGTCTCCCTGGTCTTCGAGGTCACGGGGACCGGCACCCTGACGACGGTCTCGTACGCCGTCAACGGCAAGGTGACCAGGAGCAGGAAGCCGCAGAAGCTGCCCTGGCGCAGGACGGTCGAGGTGCCGGGGGTCGCGGGCTCCGTCGGCTGGGAGATCAGGCTCACCCTCGGCTCGGGCACGGCGCACTGCCGCATCCTGCTGGACGGCAGCGCGGTGTTCGACCAACGCGCTCCCACCAAAACGCCGTTCGGTCCGACGTATCCCACCGACATCGCGGGGGGCGGGTCCAGTTCCCTGCCGGGACCCCTCCCGGGGCTCGACGGTTAGCGTGTGCGCCCCCGGCCGAGGAGAAAGGCATTCACCATGGTGAGCAAAGTCAGCTTCCTGCCCAAGGACATCGGCAGCCTCAGCCGGGGAATTCCCGCCGCCGTGCCCGGCACGCTCTTCGTGCTCGGCCCGAGCGGCGGCATGAGCGTCGCCCCGGACGCGGACTTCGCCGTGATGTTCGGCCGCAACGAGCTGGACGTCCACGTCTGCGTCGGCACGGGCGACGCGTGCGTCAGCCGCCGCCAGGGGATCATCACCTACGCGCACTCCCGCTGGACCCTCGGCAACACGGGCAAGCTGCCGATCCGCCTTCCCGGTTCACGTCTCGTACTCGGCGGTGACCAGGCCGAGTTGAGCACCGGCTACACCCCGCTCTTCATCGTCGCCCCGCGCCAGGAGCACCTGCTGGAGGTCCGGATCGCCTCCGCCGGCCCGCATCCCGGCGCCGCCGTCCGGAGCTCGGCCTCCGTCGCCCACGAGCGCGAGACCAGCGACCGCGAGACCCGCGACCTCACCGACGAGGAGAAGCTGGTCCTCACCTGCCTCGCCCAGCGCTACCTCCGCAACGACCCCCAGCCCCAGCCCCTCACCTGGTCCCAGGTCGCCTACGAACTCACCGACCTCCACCCCGCCGACCCCTGGAGCGCCAAACGCGCGGCCCACGTCGTCGCCAAGCTCCGCCGCCGTCTCCACCGCGAGACCGACATCCGCGGCCTCCTCGAACACGAGGTGCCCCCGCCGGTCGGCAACGCGCTCAACCACAACCTCATCACCGACCTTCTGCTCACCACCACGATCACCAAGGCCGACCTGGACCTCCTGGGCGACTGACGACGGCGATTGAGAATGACGGCGATTGAGGATGACGGCGATATAGGACGGGCGACAGACGACGGCGATAACCACGCCCGCCCGGTGAAGTGGCTTGGTCAGCCCGCCAGTTCGCCGAGGAGCCTCCAGGTGCGCAGGCGGTCCGCCTCGCCCGCGATGTCGGTGCCCGAGAACACCACCTCGGTCGCGCCGGCGTCCCGGTAGCGCCGTACCTCGGCCGCGACCGTCTCCTCGTCGCCGATGACCGCGACGTCGGAGGCGCGCCGGCCGCCGGAGAGTTCGATGGCGCGCGCGTAGGAGGGGATCTGCTCGTAGAAGGCCAGTTGCTCGGTGGCCTTCGCCCGGACCGCGTCGACGTCGTCCGTCACCACGCCGGACACCAGGGCCACGATCCGGGGCGCGGGGCGGCCCGCCGCCCGCGCCGCCGCGGTGACGGCCGGGACGATGTGCTCGCTCAGGGCGCGCGGCCCGGCCAGGTAGGGCAGGATGCCGTCGGCGAGTTCCCCGCTGACGCGCAGGGCCTGGGGCCCCATCGCGGCGACCAGCAGCGGAACACCGCCCTCGGCGCCCGGCACGCGCGCGGGGACCGGGGTGGCGGCGGTGAGCAGTTCGCCGTGGAAGTCGGCGGCGCCGGTCTGCGTCAACTGCCGCAGGGCGGTGAGGAATTCGCGCAGGCGGGCCACGGGCCGCTCGAAGGGGATGCCGAATCCGGCCTCGGTCAGCAGCTTGGTGCCGAGCGCGAGCCCGAGGTGGTAGCGGCCGTGCGTGGCCGCCTGGGCGGTCTGGGCCTGGCTGGAGACCAGCAGCGGGTGCCGCCCGAAGACCGGGATCGCGGAGGTGCCGACGTGGAGGCCGGGCACCTCACGTCCGACGATCGCGGCGAGCTGCGGCGAGTCGGCGCCGAAGGTCTGCCCGAACCAGGCCGAGCGCAGGCCGTGGGCCGCGGCCTCACGGGCGAGTTCTACGGTGGCGTCGACCTGGTTCGCCGCCTCGGACGCGTGGAGTGTCACTCCTACAGTCATGGTGGTGAGAACCCCGCGCTCCTGACCAGGTATTCCGCCGAGTGTGACGGCGTCGTGTCAGGTGTGTGAACCGGGGGCGGAAGGACACCGGGCCGGGTCGCGGTCGGCCGGCGTCCGGCCCCGCCGGCCCGCCCGCGGCGCGCGTCCGCACCGGCCGACCGGCTCACTTGTGGCGAACCGGTGCCGGGCGCGCGCCCGGCTGTGACACGATCCGGTGAGACCGTGTTCTGGTGGGCGCGGGAACGGACGCCGGGGGGTGGCGGTAGTGCGGTTGAGTATTGCGGCGGTGGACGAGGACGGGGCCGCTGAGCTGCGGGAGCTGTCCGAGTGGCTGCGCACCGACGAGGACGGTCCCGACGAGGTCCGGCTGGCGACGCGGACCGGCGGTACGGCCGGGGAGATGGGCCCCGTCGAGGTCATCGACCTCGTGCTCACGCACGCCGTGGCCCTCGCCAACCTCGCCGTGGTGTACGCCGGTTGGTGGAAGTCGCGGGCTCCGCGCCCGCCGGGATCGGGCTTCACCTTCACCCGTGAATCCGACGGGCTGACCGTGACCGTGTCGGGGCAGGACGGTTCAGAAGAGGCCGTACGCCGCCTGCTGGCCGTCCTCGCGGAGCCGCAGCAGCCGCCCGCGGGGCCGCCCGAGGTGGAGTAGGGCCGTGGAACTCGCCGACCCGCTCCGCTCGTACGCCGTCCTCATCGGCTCATCGACCTTCGCCGACCCGGGCCTCGACGACCTGCCGGCCGTCGCGAACAACCTCGCCCGCTTAGGGGAGTTGCTCGAAGACCCCACCGTCTGGGGCCTGCCGCCCGACCGCTGCGTACGGGTCCCGGAACCCGCGTCGCCGGGCGAGGTGCTGGACGCGGTCCACGACGCGGCCCGCAGGACCGAGGACACGCTGCTCGTGTACTACGCGGGCCACGGCCTCAGCGACGCCGACGGCCTGCTGCTGACGCTGCCGTCCACCGACCCCCAACGCCCGTACACCTCGGTCGGTTTCGACTCCGTGCGCCGCGAAGTCCTCACCGCCCGACGGGACGCGAACCGCATCGTGATCCTCGACTGCTGCTACAGCGGCGGCGCGCTCGTCGGCGGCATGAGCGGCGGCGGCGCGGCGAACGCGCCGGTCGAGATGGCCGAGCAGACCCGTATCGCCGGGTCGTACCTCCTCACCGCGAGCGCCGCCACCCGCAAGGCGCTCGCCCCGCCCGGCGAGACCTACACCGCCTTCACCGGCGAGCTGATCCGCCTCCTCGACCAGGGCCTGCCCGGCGGCGACTCCCTGATCGAGGTCACCAGCGTCTACGAGCGGCTGCGCGGCGAACTCCTCGCCAAGGGACGGCCGTTGCCGCAGCAGCGGCTGAGCAACACCGGCCGCACGCTGGCCATCGCCCGCAACCGGTACGGGGCGGCGCACGCGGCGCCGCCGCCGTCCGAGACGCTGCCGGGCCCGAAGCCCGCCCCGCCCGCCCTCACGATCCCGGACGACCTGAAGGAGGCGCTGCGAGGAAAGCCCCGCGCCCTCGCGAGGGAGTACGTGCGGTGGGGGCAGACCGAAGGCGGACGCGCGCACGCCCGGGAACTGCTGCGCCTCGCGGGCGCGTTGCGGCCCCCGCAGGAGGTCGCGGCGCTCGTCGCCCTTCTGAACGGGGACAGTTGGGGCATCCCCTTCCAGGAAGTCGCCGCGCGCGGCCCGCAGGCGGTCGTGGAGTGCCTGGAGGCGCTGTACGCGGTGGACGGCGCGGAAGAGGCCCCGCACGGGCTGATCGAGGTGGTGACCACCCAGATCCCCGAAATCGTCGTGGGCACGGTGCGGGCGCTGCGCGCCGCCGGATACCCGGCCGAGGCGGACCGGCTGCTGTCCAGGACGGTCGCGGAGAACGCGTACACCGAGTACGTCCTCGGCCTGCTCGGCGCCCTGTGGTCCGCGGAGCTGGACGCCGACGCCGACCGCGTCCTGGCCGAGGCCACCACCGAGTCGGACGAGGAGGCCGTACGGTTCGCGGACGCGCTGCTGACGATGGGCCGTCGGCAGAAGGCGTTCGAGCTGTACGTGCGGGCCGCGGCGGTCGTCGTCCGAAGGTCGCCGGGCGACCTCATCCGCGTCCTGAAGGCGTTGGACGAGGAGCGGGAGGAGGAGCGGGAGGAGGAGCGAACCGGGGGCCGGCTGCCCGAGACGGCGGACGCGCGGATCGTCCTGCTCCAGGGATTCGCGACCACCCTGCTCGACACCGCCGTCGCGGAGGCCGAAACACCCGCCGGGCTGGCCGAGTTGTGCGAGGCGCTGTGGAGCGCGGGCATGGAGGGCCGCGCGCTGATCGCGCTCGCGGCAGCCGCCGAGTCGTACGACGCCCCTGCCGTCGTGGAGCTGGCCGACGCCCTCCGTGAGAGCGGCCACGCGGACGGCGTACGCCACCTGATGCGCGCCGCCGCTTTCACGCATCCCGTCGAGACGACCCCCTACTTCGTGGAGGCGCTGCGCGACATGGGCTGGCCGGTGGACGCCAACCGGCTGCTCGCCACCGCCCTGACCCGCTCGCCCGAGGAGATCGCGGCGCTGCTCGCGTCGTTCGGGCCGGGCCGGGAGCGGGACCGCGCCCAACTGGTCACTGCCGTCAACAGCCGCCCGGTCGCCGACCGGCTCCGGCTCCTCAGCGGTCTGCTGGCAGCGCCGGGCGACTACGAGGACTTCCTCGCCTCGGTCGCGCTCCTGCCGGACGAGGACTTCCTGGAGGTCCTGGAGGCGCTGCGCGCCGCCGACGACCCGACCGCCCTGGTCACGCTGTTCCGCTTCCAGATCCGCGCCGACCCGATGGGAGCCGCGAGGCGGCTGCTCTTCCTCATCGACAACGCGGAGGCGTTCGGCGTCGAGAGGGCCGTGCTGGCCGCGCTCGCCGCCAAGGAGCGGGACGGCGACAGCGAGCTGTCGGTCGCCGAGGTGAGCCGTCTGGTCGGTCCGACCGCCGCCCTCGAAGCGCGCGTCTACGCCACCGCCGCGCTGTGGGCCGCCGGATACGGCGAGCAGGTCCGCACCGCCCTGTCCCGCCAGCACTACGTGGCGACAGGCACCTACCTGGTGAGGTGGCTCGTCGCCCTGCACGACCACTCCCTGCCGGAGTGCGTCAACGCGGTCATCGCCAGCCGCTCCCTCACCGAGAGCAGCCCGCCCATCCTGGCCGACCTCGTCGCCGGTCTCGCCGAGGCGGACATGAAGGACGCCGCCACCTTCGCCCTCAAGCGGTACGCCTTCGCTCTCGGCCCCCAACAGGTCAGCGCCCTCGCCCGCCGTCTCGCCCTCATGCCCGCCCTCCCGGCCCCGTCCCGCCGATGACCGTCGCTGTCAGTGGGCCCGTATAACCTCGGGCGCATGCCCGTTGAACGGCGCCGACGCGCGCGGACGTATGAGCCCGACCGGACGTGGGGGGCGCTCACCGCGCAGGCGGGGCATCTCCGGTCGGCCGTGAGCGCCCTGACGGGGGAGCGGCTCCAGCGGGAGAGCGGGCTGCCCGGCTGGGACGTACGGACGCTCGTCGCGCATGTCGTACGGCAGACCGTGGTGCTGCCGCGTTACGTGGCCGAAGCCGTGCCCGCCGGGAAAGGGCAGCTGACCGACCTGGACACCTGGGCCGTCTCGACGGCCGGGATCGCCGACCGGCTGGACGCCACGACCAAGGAGGCCGCCGCGGCCATGGGGGACCCGGCCGAGGCGATGGCGGCGGCGGCCGAGGAACTGGCCGGGTGCAGGGAGCGGGCGCTGCGGACGGATCTGGTGGTGCCGGACGTGTTCGGCGGGATGCGGGCGCTGGACTTCACCGTGACGCGGCTCGTGGAGCTGGTGGTGCACAGCGACGACCTGGCGCGGGCGACCGGCGTGGACGTGCCGCTGGACCGGCACGCCGTCGCGGCCGTCGTCCGGCTGCTCGCGGACGCGCTCGCCGCCAAGGCGCCGGGCAATTCCGTGGAGGTCCGCGTCCCGCCGTACGCGGCGGTGCAGTGCGTCGAGGGCCCGCGGCACACCCGGGGCACGCCGCCGAATGTCGTGGAGACCGATCCGCTGACCTGGCTCCGGCTGGCGACCGGCCGTACGACCTGGGCGCGGGAAGTGGACGCCGCGACCGTGAGCGCCAGCGGCGAGCGTGCCGACCTGGACGCGTACCTCCCCGTCCTGGGCTGACCTCCCCACCGGACGACGACCCGGCCCCCGGACCGGTGGCACCCGAACGGCGGGGCCCACGTCACATGCCCTTGCCCCGCAAGGCACTACGCGCATAGAACCTGGAGATGCAAGGGTCGCCCGTTCGGACGATGGGCAATCCTGCCCTAGACTCGTGAACGTGCCTCGTGGTGATGGACGACTCAGCCACGACCTGCTCCCCGGTGAGAAGGGCCCCCAGGACGCCTGCGGCGTTTTCGGTGTCTGGGCCCCCGGTGAAGAGGTCGCCAAACTCACCTATTTCGGGCTGTATGCCCTGCAGCACCGCGGTCAGGAGTCCGCGGGCATCGCAGTGAGCAACGGCTCCCAGATTCTGGTCTTCAAGGACATGGGCCTGGTCTCCCAGGTCTTCGACGAGACCTCCCTCGGCTCGCTGACCGGCCACATCGCCGTCGGCCACGCCCGCTACTCGACCACCGGCGCCTCCGTGTGGGAGAACGCGCAGCCCACCTTCCGCGCCACCGCCCAGGGCTCCATCGCCCTCGGGCACAACGGCAATCTGGTCAACACGGCCGAGCTGGCCGAACTGGTCGCCTCCCTCCCGCAGGGCCCGGGGCGGGCCACCAAGGTCGCCGCCACCAACGACACCGACCTGGTCACCGCGCTGCTCGCGGGCCAGGTCGACGACGAGGGCAACCCGCTCTCCGTCGAGCAGGCCGCCACGAAGGTGCTGCCGCAGGTCAAGGGCGCCTTCAGCCTCGTCTTCATGGACGAGCACACCCTGTACGCGGCCCGCGACCTCCAGGGCATCCGCCCGCTGGTCCTCGGCCGCCTGGAGCGCGGCTGGGTCGTCGCCTCCGAGACCGCCGCCCTCGACATCTGCGGCGCCAGCTTCGTCCGGGAGATCGAGCCCGGCGAGCTGATCGCCATCGACGAGAACGGCCTGCGCACCTCCCGCTTCGCCGAGGCCGCCCCCAAGGGCTGCGTCTTCGAGTACGTCTACCTCGCCCGCCCCGACACCGACATCGCCGGGCGCAACGTCTACCTCTCCCGCGTCGAGATGGGCCGCCGTCTCGCCAAGGAGGCCCCGGTCGACGCCGACCTGGTGATACCGACTCCGGAGTCCGGCACCCCGGCCGCCGTCGGGTACGCCGAGGCCAGCGGTATCCCGTACGGCTCCGGGCTGGTCAAGAACAGCTACGTCGGCCGTACGTTCATCCAGCCGTCGCAGACCATCAGGCAGCTCGGCATCCGGCTCAAGCTCAATCCGCTCAAGGAAGTCATCCGCGGCAAGCGCCTGGTGGTCGTGGACGACTCGATTGTCCGCGGCAACACCCAGCGCGCCCTGGTCCGGATGCTCCGCGAGGCGGGCGCCGCCGAGGTGCACGTACGGATCTCGTCGCCGCCCGTGAAGTGGCCCTGCTTCTTCGGCATCGACTTCGCCACCCGCGCGGAACTGATCGCCAACGGCATGACCGTGGACGAGATCGGCACCTCGCTGGGCGCGGACTCGCTCGCGTACATCTCCATCGACGCCATGGTCGAGGCGACCACCATCCCCAAGGACAACCTCTGCCGCGCCTGCTTCGACGGCGTGTACCCGATGGACCTGCCCGACCCGGAACTGCTGGGCAAGCAGTTGCTGGAGACCGAACTGGCCGGTGGCGCGGACGCCGCGGACGCGCTCCGCCGCCCGTAGGCTCCGCGGCAGCCACGCAGCCCTCCGCACGAACGACACGAAGGTTCCCCAGCTATGTCTGAGTCAACCGGCGCCGCCTCCACCGGCGCTGACTTCTCCGGTGCCAGCTACGCCTCCGCGGGCGTCGACATCAAGGCCGGCGACCGTGCCGTCCACCTGATGAAGGAGTGGGTCCGCAAGGCCACCCGCCCCGAGGTGGTCGGCGGGCTCGGCGGCTTCGCCGGACTCTTCGACGCCTCCGCGCTCAAGCGGTACGAGCGCCCGCTGCTCGCCTCCGCGACCGACGGCGTCGGCACCAAGGTGGACATCGCCCGCCGTATGGGCGTCTACGACACGATCGGCCACGACCTGGTCGGCATGGTCGTGGACGACCTCGTGGTGTGCGGCGCGGAACCGCTGTTCATGACCGACTACATCTGCGTCGGCAAGGTCTACCCCGAGCGGGTCGCGGCCATCGTCAAGGGCATCGCCGAGGGCTGTGTGCTCGCGGGCTGCGCGCTGGTCGGCGGCGAGACCGCCGAGCACCCGGGGCTGCTGGCCGCGGACGACTTCGACGTGGCGGGCGCGGGCACCGGAGTGGTCGAGGCCGACCAGGTGCTGGGCGCGGACCTGATCCGGCCCGGTGACGCGGTCGTCGCCATCGAGTCGTCGGGGCTGCACTCCAACGGCTACAGCCTGGTCCGGCACGTGCTGTTCGACCGGGCGGGCTGGTCGCTGGACCGGCAGGTGCCGGAGTTCGGCCGCACGCTCGGCGAGGAGCTGCTGGAGCCGACGAAGATCTACTCGCTGGACTGCCTGGCGCTGACCCGTACCACCGAGGTGCACGCCTTCTCGCACATCACCGGCGGCGGGCTCGCCAACAACCTGGCGCGGGTCGTCCCCGACCACCTGCGGGCCACCGTCGACCGCTCCACCTGGGAACCCGCGCCGGTCTTCGGACTGGTCGGGGAGCTGGGCGGGGTCGAGCGCCTGGAGCTGGAGAAGACGCTGAACATGGGTGTCGGCATGATCGCCGTCCTGCCGCAGGAGTCCGTGGACGTCGCGCTCGCGACCCTCGCCGACCGGGGTGTCGGGGCCTGGGTGAGCGGCGAGATCACGGCACGCGAAAGCGGCACGGCGGCCGTCGAACTGACCGGCGACTACGCGCGGTAGAGCGGTGGGGTCCTCAGCGCCGACGAGCCGACGACGAAACCCGGTCCGGGGCGGGACCCCGGACCGGGCCGACGTGACATGCGGTGATGTGCGTCTACGTGACAGGTGTCAAGCGTGACGGCGCTGGGGGGATGACTCGGACTCGTCGTCCTCGTCCCCGTCGTTGTTGTAGCGATCCGCGTACTGTGCGTACGGGTCGTCATCCTCGTCGTCATCGTCCTCGACAGGCTCCGGATTGACCGGAAGCGGTGACGATGCGCCCAGCTCGTCGGCCAGACGTGAGAGATCCGTGCCGCCGCTGTTGTACTTCAGCTGGCGGGCGACCTTCGTCTGCTTGGCCTTGGCCCGGCCGCGCCCCATGGCTCGACCCCCTTAACGGCGGGGCTCAGCGGCCCCGAGTCTTGACACGCGTTCATGATTCGGAGCGGCCTCCCCGGAGAGAGACCGGTCCGTAGGCCCACAACGGTACCTGCTTCCGACGCCGCACGGTACGTCGCCCGCACGACACGCGTCGGAACAGGGGTCGTTCACGGCCCTGTTCTGCCTGGTCAGGGCCGATTTTACCTTCTTCTAGCGCGAACTTGCTATCGGGCCGTGCTGTCGGTCACGCGGACCCCTCCGGACGCAGCCATTCCGAAGCCGGTGTACGGTCCGCGATCCGCTGTTCCGCGAGCCTGTCCGCGGCCACGGCCGGGGGGACGCCGTCGGTCCTGGCCCGGTCGAAAATGGCCAGAGTCGTGTCGTAGATCTTCGTGGCCTTGGTCTTCGCGCGGTCAAAATCAAAACCGTGCAGCTCGTCCGCGACCTGGATCACGCCACCGGCGTTCACCACGTAGTCCGGCGCGTAGAGGATGCCGCGGTCGGCGAGGTCCTTCTCGACTCCGGGGTGGGCGAGCTGGTTGTTGGCCGCGCCGCAGACCACCGTGGCGGTCAGCGCGGCGACCGTCGCGTCGTCCAGGGCGCCGCCGAGCGCGCAGGGCGCGTACACGTCGAGCGGGGTGCGCACCAGCACCTGCGCGTCGCTCACCGAGGTGACCCGCGGGTGACGGGCGACGATCCGGTCGACGGCGTCCGCGCGGACGTCGGTGATCACGACCTCGGCGCCGTCCTCCAGCAGGTGCTCCACCAGGTGGTGGCCGACCTTGCCGACGCCGGCCACGCCGACCCGGCGGCCGCGCAGGGTCGGCTCGCCCCACTGGGTCTTCGCGGCGGCGCGCATGCCCTGGAAGACACCGAAGGCGGTGAGCACGGAGGAGTCGCCGGCGCCGCCGTTCTCCGGCGAGCGGCCGGTCGTCCAGCGGTTCTCGCGGGCCACGACGTCCATGTCCGCGACATAGGTGCCGACGTCGCACGCGGTGACGTACCGGCCGCCGAGCGAGGCCACGAACCGGCCGTAGGCGAGCAGCAGTTCCTCGGTCTTGAGCGTGTCGGGGTCGCCGATGACGACGGCCTTGCCGCCGCCGTGGTCGAGCCCGGCGAGCGCGTTCTTGTACGACATGCCGCGGGAGAGGTTGAGCGCGTCCTCGACGGCCTCCTCGTCGGAGGCGTAGGCGTGGAAGCGGGTGCCGCCGAGGGCCGGGCCCAGGGCGGTCGAGTGGAGCGCGATGACGGCCTTGAGGCCGGTTGCGCGGTCCTGGCACAGGACGACCTGCTCGTGCCCGCCCTGTTCCGATCGGAACAGTTTGGCGAGGACGGTCGACGCGGTGGAGCCGGTCGACTCGACTGACGAGGAGCGGTCGGTCTGTCGTACGTCGGTCACGGTGGTGACTCCCATAGTCCAGTTTTTCCGGGCGAACCCGGTTGGCCTTGCTGGCCTCCGGCTCCCCGTGCGGGTGGCGGGAGGCCGGATATGCAGAAGGGTAGGCCCTGGGCGGGCGATCATGGGACCGCGTACATGTGTGGGTTTCCGGTGATCCCGCGACGGTTTTTCACAGTGGCCGGGATCACCTCCGGGGCGGGGGGTCGCGTGGGACGATCGGAGCATCAAGGCCGTGACGAGGGAGCGGGTGTGGGCGGTTCACCGGTACTGGTCCCGTACGCGGCCTATTTGCGGGTCTACGAGCCCCTGGCGGCCTTTCCAGAGCCCGAACGCACCCACTGGTACCGGTATGCGTCGGCCGGGCTGACGCGTACCGCTCAGGACGAGCTACGGCAGTCCCTGGCCGACCTTTTGCCGGTGCCCCCGGTGGCCGTCCCGGTGCACGAGAGCGGCGACGCCTTCGTGGCCGTGGTCTCCGGTGTCACCCACATCTGCCCCTGGCGCACCCGGCTGCGCGGCTGGCTCGCCCTGGAGAACGTGGGGGAGCTGCTGCCCGAGCCGGTGCTGGACGCGATGCTGCCGCCGGTCGTACGCCGGCAGGCCGCCGCCGACCACGAGAGCTGGCGGGAGCGGAATCCGGACGCCCGGCCCTGGATCCGCTCGGCCACCTGGCACGTGCCGGTGCGCTGGTTCGCCCTCGTCGGGGACGACGAGCGGGAGTACGAGCCGTCGGGCGCGGGGGAGTCGAAGGAGCCGCTGCTGCGGTACCGCACGCCCATGGTCCAGGCCAGGCGGCGGGTCGCGCGGGCGCTGCGGGTGCTCAAGGACGCCCTGGACGAGGGCCCGTTGATCGACGGGCTGATCGATGTGGGGCGCTGGCTCGAGGAGTTCCACCCGCGCTCGCTGGTCGAGCTGGACTACGGCGGCCTGGTGCACGTGATGGGCCAGGACACGCTCGCGGAGGACCGCTCGGCGGCCGATGTGGCCGAGGGGCTCGCCGCGCTGCGGGCCGGGGACTCGGCGGCGGCCGGGGTGGCGTACGAGCGGCTGACCGACCGGTGGCGGGCGGTCAGGGAGCTTCAGTTCTCCAGTTGAGGGCAGGCAGGACGTGACGCGGGTCACGGTCGGGGCTCCGGCGGAATGTGCGCCGAAGCTCTGGCCCTGGCATCGACTCCGCGTTCGACGCATGGGCCGATGTGACCTTCGGCGCAGGGTTCGCGGGTCCTCTGTTGTCTCGTTGTGTCTCTTCCGCCTCTCAGCTTGCCTTTTGGCATCGAGAGCGGCGGTAATGGCCCAAGCGTGACGGAGAGCACGTAAGCGGACTCTTGCCTGCATCACCATGTCTCGTGTCAAAATGGGACATCGGGTCCTCCTCGGACTCGTTTCGAAGGTGGGGATGGGGCAGATGATCAGGTTGTGACTGATCGTCACGTTGGTGTGACTGTCCGCTATGGCATGGTCCATCGGCTTCCGCCGAGCTTGAACACCTGAGAGGGCAATTCCATCGGTTTGGCCGACGAGGCTGGACGGATGGTGTAGTTGTAGTGCCGAGGACAAGCCGTTCGTCCTATTACCGACTCGGCCCGCGTCTGCCATTTCGGGCAACGTGGGTCAAGGTGCAGAATTTAGAGGAAAGAACCGCGTTGGTTCGGTTCTCTCGAGGAGGCCGCTCATGACCGCTCGCACCCCTGATGCCGAGCCGTTGCTAACCCCTGCTGAGGTCGCCACCATGTTCCGCGTCGACCCGAAGACGGTCACGCGCTGGGCAAAGGCCGGCAAGCTCACATCCATCCGCACGCTCGGCGGGCACCGCCGCTACCGCGAGGCGGAGGTCCGCGCGCTGTTGGCGGGCATTCCGCAGCAGCGCAGCGAGGCCTGACAGCCCTTTTGGGCGGCTAACGGGGCCCCCACCCCATACGTCGCCCGGCCCGAAGGCCACCTGCCCCCATCAGGGACGCCGGAGGGAGCTACGAGCTCTACCAGCTCCACCCAGCTTCACCAAGACCGCATCGGACTCCGCCGGGTCCGATGCGGTCTTTTTCGTGCCCGCGGCGGCCCGGGGCGGCCCGCGGCGGCCCGCGGCGGCGCCGGGGCGGCGCGGGGTCATGTGGGGCCGCGCGGGCGGTTTGTGGGCGTTCCGTGCGCGCCGGGGGCGTGGTCTGTGGGGTCCTGGGGGCGGTTGCGTGCTAGCGCCGGAGTCGTCCCCAGGGAGGTGCAATTGCACATATTAAATCGAGAGCCTTCCGGAGGGCGTCGAGTTCCCCACTCCCGAAACGGGTTTCCGTGACTCCCGTCACACGCCGGGCTCTTGTGGATCTTGATCCCCGTGCGCTAATGAACTCCCCCCGGCGCGGAGGGAGTAGGCCGAGAGCGCTCTCCGCGCCGACGCCGGTGCCCCGCCCGCGGCGGTACGAGGAGGCCATAGCGGGCGCGGCTTCGGGGAACAGCGAAAGGGCCCGCACCTTGAGGAGGCACGGGCCTTGCGACGTACTGTTGTGCGGTCTGCGGGGACAGCGAAAAGACCCGCACCTGAGGAGGTGCGGGTCTACTGGCAGACGGTACGGCGGTCCTGACGGGATTTGAACCCGCGGCCTCCACCTTGACAGGGTGGCGAGCACTCCAAACTGCTCCACAGGACCTGGTGTCACAGCCTGTTGGGCTCGGCTGCGAGACAGACTGTACAGCAGGTCAGGGGGTGGGGTCGAACTCGTTGCCGGGGGGCGGCCGGGCGGTGCGGGGCGGTCAGGCCCAGGCGTCGTCGAGGGCCTTGAAGACGCGTTTGTCGGAGACCGGGAACGCCGTGCCCAGCGCGTGCGCGAAGTAGCTGACGCGCAGCTCCTCGATCATCCAGCGGATGTCCCGCACCGCGGCCGGCACCGGCCGCCCGGCCGGCTGGGCGGCCAGCAGCTCGCCGTACTCGGCCTGGATCTCCCGGACCTTCTCCATCCGCGTGGTGTCCCGCTGGACCCCCGTCGGCATCTGCTGGAGGCGGCGGTCGACGCCGACCAGATACCGCATCAGGTCGGGCAGCCGCTTGAGCCCCGCCTCGGTCACGAAACCGGCGTGCACCAGGCCCGCGAGCTGCTCCCGTACGTCCTGGAGGTTGGCGACCAGCGCGAGGCTCGTGGTGTCCTTCAGACGCCGCTCGCAGGACTGCCAGGCGGCCAGCACCTGCTGGACCCGCTGGACGCTGCGCGAGGTCAGCTCGACCAGATCGGCGCGGACCGCGTCGTACAGCTTGCGGAAGGACTCCTCGTCCCACGCGGGCCCGCCGTGGTCGGCGATCAGCCGGTCGGCGGCGGCGGTCGCGCAGTCCTCGAAGAGCGCCTGCACGCTGCCGTGCGGATTGCGCGAGAGCGCCAGCTTCTGCTGGTTGGACAGCTTGTCCGCGGCGAACTTCGCCGGATTCACCGGCACGTTGAGCAGGATCAGCCGCCGTGTGCCCCGCCACATCGCCGCTGCCTGCTCCGGCTCGGTGTCGAAGAGCCGTACGGCCACGGTGGCGCCCTCGTCGACGAGCGCCGGGAACGCCTTGACGGGCTGGCCCGCGCGCCGCGCCTCGAAGGTGCGCGGCAGCGCGCCGATCGTCCAGTCGGTGAGCCCGGTGCGCTGCTGGACCGAGGCCAGCGCGGGGTCGGAGGCCGACTCGAAGGCCCTGGTGATCGCCTCCCGCGTCTTCGGCTTCAGCCGCAGCCGCAGCGCGTCCAGGTCCTTGTCCTCGGCGAGCTTGCGGCGCCGCTCGTCCACCACCCGGAAGGTGATCTTCAGATGCTCGGGCACCTTGCCGAGGTCGAAGTCCTCCCCGGTGACCGGCACCCCGACCATCTTCTGCAACTCCCGCGCCAGCACGGACGGCAGGGGGTCGGGCCCGGCGACCGCGCGCTCCAGGAACTTCTTGGCGTAGTTCGGCGCGGGGACGTAATGCCGGCGGATCGCCTTGGGCAGCGAGCGGATCAGCTCGGTGACGACCTCCTCGCGCAGGCCCGGGATCTGCCAGTCGAAGCCGTCGGCCGAGACCTGGTTGAGGACCTGGAGCGGAATGTGGACGGTGACGCCGTCGGCGTCGGCGCCCGGTTCGAACTGGTACGTGACGCGGAATTTGAGCGCGCCCTGCCGCCAGGAGTCCGGGTAGTCGTCCTTGGTGACGGCCTCCGCGTTCTCGTTGATCAGCATGGAGTGCTCGAAGTTCAGCAACTCCGGCTCTTCGCGCCGCTTCTGCTTCCACCAGGAGTCGAAGTGGGCGCCGGAGACGACGTCGTCTGGCAGCCGCGCGTCGTAGAAGTCGAAGAGCGTTTCGTCGTCCACGAGGATGTCGCGGCGCCGGGCGCGGTGCTCCAACTCCTCGACCTCGCCGAGGAGTTTGCGGTTGTCGTGGAAGAACTGGTGGTGGGTGCGCCAGTCGCCCTCGACCAGCGCGTTGCGGATGAACAGCTCGCGGGAGACCTCGGGGTCGATCCGGCCGTAGGTGACCTTGCGCTGGGCGACCAGCGGGACGCCGTAGAGGGTGACGCGCTCGTACGCCATCACGGCCGCCTGGTCCTTCTCCCAGTGCGGCTCGCTGTAGGTGCGCTTGACCAGGTGCTGGGCCAGCGGCTCCACCCACTCCGGCTCGATCCGCGCGTTGACCCGCGCCCACAGCCGGGAGGTCTCCACCAACTCGGCCGACATGATCCAGCGCGGCGGCTTCTTGAACAGCGCCGAGCCGGGGAAGACGGCGAATTTCGCGCTGCGGGCGCCCAAGTACTCGTTCTTGTCGGTGTCCTTGAGCCCCAGGTGCGACAACAGCCCCGCCAGCAACGACTGGTGGACCCGTACCGGATCGGCCGCGTCGTCCTCGGACCTGGGCTCGGTGACCGTGATGCCCAGGGACTTGGCGACCGTACGGAGCTGGCTGTAGATGTCCTGCCACTCGCGGATGCGCAGGTAGTTCAGGAACTCCGAGCGGCACATGCGGCGGAAGGCCGACGAGGACAGGTCCTTCTGCCGGTCGCGGACATAGCCCCACAGGCTGAGGAAGGACAGGAAGTCGCTGGTCTCGTCGCGGAAGCGGGCGTGCTGCTGGTCGGCCTGCGTCTGCTTGTCCGCGGGGCGTTCGCGCGGGTCCTGGATGGACAGCGCCGCCGCGATCACCATGACCTCGCGCGCGCACCCGTTGCGGTCGGCCTCCAGCACCATACGGGCGAGCCGCGGGTCCACCGGGAGCTGCGAGAGCTTGCGGCCCAGCGGGGTCAGCCGCTTGCGCGGGTCCTTCTCCTTGGGGTCCAACGCGCCCAGCTCTTCGAGGAGTTGGACACCGTCCTTGATGTTCCGGCTGTCCGGCGGGTCAATGAAGGGGAAGCGCGCGATGTCGCCGAGCCCGGCCGCCGTCATCTGGAGGATGACCGAGGCCAGGTTGGTGCGCAGGATCTCGGCGTCGGTGAACTCCGGCCGGGACAGGAAGTCGTCCTCGTCGTACAGCCGGATGCAGACGCCGTCCGACGTACGGCCGCAGCGGCCCTTGCGCTGGTTGGCGCTGGCCTGGCTGATCCGCTCGATCGGCAGCCGCTGCACCTTGGTGCGGTGGCTGTAGCGGGAGATCCGGGCCGTGCCGGGGTCGATCACGTACCGGATGCCGGGGACGGTCAGCGACGTCTCGGCGACGTTCGTGGCCAGCACGACGCGGCGCCCGCTGTGCTGCTGGAACACGCGGTGCTGCTCGGCCGACGACAGCCGCGCGTACAGCGGCAGCACCTCGGTCGAGCGCAGGTTCTTCTTGGTCAGCGCGTCCGCGGTGTCGCGGATCTCGCGCTCGCCGGAGAGGAAGACCAGGATGTCGCCCGGCCCCTCGGCCTGGAGTTCGTCGACCGCGTCGCAGATCGCGGTGATCTGGTCGCGGTCGTCGGCCCCCTCGTCACCGTCCGCGCCCTCGTCGGCCAGCGGCCGGTAGCGGACCTCCACCGGATACGTCCGGCCGCTGACCTCGACCACCGGCGCGTCCCCGAAGTGCCGGGAGAAGCGCTGCGGGTCGATCGTCGCCGAGGTGATGATCACCTTCAGGTCCGGGCGGCGCGGCAGGAGTTGGGCCAGGTAGCCGAGGATGAAGTCGATGTTGAGGCTGCGCTCGTGCGCCTCGTCGATGATGATCGTGTCGTACGCGCGCAGCTCGCGGTCGGTCTGGATCTCGGCGAGCATGATGCCGTCGGTCATCAGCTTGACCAGCGTGGAGTCGCCGACCTGGTCGGTGAAGCGGACCTTCCAGCCGACCGCCTCCCCGAGCGGTGTCGCCAGCTCCTCCGCCACGCGCTCGGCGACGGTACGGGCCGCGATCCGGCGCGGCTGGGTGTGGCCGATCAGGCCGCGCACCCCGCGGCCCAGCTCCAGGCAGATCTTCGGGATCTGCGTCGTCTTGCCCGAGCCGGTCTCGCCCGCGACGATCACCACCTGGTGGTCGCGGATCGCCGCCAGGATGTCGTCCTTCTTCTGGCTGACCGGCAGCGCCTCGGGATAGCTGATCCTCGGCACGGCGGCGCGGCGGGCCGCCAGCCTCGCCTCGCCCTTGTCCATCTCGGCGGCGATCTCGGCCAGCACCGCGGCCCGCGCCTCCGGCTTGCGGATACGGCGGGCGCCGTCGAGTCGGCGGCCGAGCCGCTGCTCGTCGCGCAAAGTCAGCGACGGCAGCCGTTCGGCGAGATCAGCGGAGGTGGGTTGGGTAGACATACGCGGTCCAGGATCGCATCTGCGGCGGGCGCGCGGCGAACGCATTTCCCGGTGGCGGTACGCACGGTGACGGTGGGGCGCATGGAGCACGGGAACGACGTAGGCCCCGTCCGGAGACGGGGCCTACGTCGTGCGGTGGCTGGGGCCGGGGTCGAACCGGCGACCTACCGCTTTTCAGGCGGTCGCTCGTACCAACTGAGCTACCCAGCCGCAGCGGTCCTGACGGGATTTGAACCCGCGGCCTCCACCTTGACAGGGTGGCGAGCACTCCAAACTGCTCCACAGGACCAAGCTTGTGCGGGATAATTCTCGCACAGGATCTCGGGTGCTCCGTACCGCTTGTCCGCCGCTGATCCGGGACCAGAAAGTGACCGCAGGATCACGCTGGGACAGGGGCACGTCGCTGAATCAGCGTAGCAGACCCCCGAGGTGGTCCTTTTCGGTGAGCGGGCGGAGCGGGCTGCCGGTGAGCAGGCGAGGGCGAGGCCGTCAGACCGTCTCGTCGCGGAACACCGCGCGCACGATCCGGCCGATGCCGTCGCGGCCCGGGGCCACTTCCCACTCGTCGCACACCGCGTCCACCAGCAGCAGCCCGCGGCCGTTGACCTCATGGGTGCCGCTCTCGCGCATCACCGGGCCCTCGCCGACGTTTCCGTGGTCCTCGACCTCGATACGGACTCGTACGCCGTCCCGCCGGACGGAACAGATGACGGTCGGGCTCGTCGTATGACGCACGGCATTGGTGACGAGTTCACTCACCAACAGAGCGGCCGTATCGCAGGCGTCCAGCCCGCATCCGCGCGCGGTCAGATATGCGCGCGCACGGCGCCGGGCCTCGGAAACCGACGCGCCGCATGCCAGCAGTTCGAATGTGCAGCCGTCGGCACGGGGGCGGGGCGTACGGGAAGCGGAGCCAATGCCGGGAGTAGTCAGACGGGAACTCACGGTATCGGTGGTAGGTGAACCCACAGCGGAGATTCCTCTCCATCGCGTGTGCGTGAACGTGGTCACCTGGCCACTATGCGCCCCGACGCGCTCAGTGGGCAAGGTTAATCTTGATAATTTCACCGAGAAGGCAATCGAGGTGTGGATATCACTGAGGGGGTGGCACACTTCTCCCATGGACTCGGTGAGAGGAGCCGGGGCGTGACCGCTGCGCAGTCGTCGGGCGGCTCGACCGTTCGGCTGATGGTGCTCGGCAGACGATTGCGCGACCTGCGGGTCGCCGCCGGGAAGTCGTTCGAGGACGCCGCCGTCGTCCTCGACGTGGCTCCTCTGACGATCCGACGCATGGAGCTGGCCAAGGGCAAGTGGAAGCTCCCCTACGTCAAGACGCTGCTGGAGGAGTACGGCGTCCCGGGCGACGAGGCCAGGACCTTCCTCGCCCTCGTCCGCGAGGCCAACCAGCCCGGCTGGTGGCACCGTTACCGGGACGCCCTGCCCACCTGGTTCAGCGGTTACGTCAGCCTGGAGGAAGAGGCCAGCCTCATCCGGGCCTACGAACCCCACTACATCCCCGGCCTGCTCCAGACCGAGGAATACGCGCTGACCGTGCTGCGGGCCGGCCTCCACGACGCGGAGGAGAAGGCCGCCCAGGAGGTCGAGCGCCGGGTCGCCGTCCGCAAACAGCGGCAGCAACTGCTCACCTCCGCGAATCCGCCCGAATTGTGGGTGGTCATGGACGAGACCGTGTTCCGCCGTCCCATGGTGCCCGCCGAGATCATGCGGGCCCAGATCGACCGCCTCATCGAAGCGGCCGAACAGCCGAACATCAAGCTTCAGGTGATGCCTTTCGGCATCTGCGCGCACGAGGGCATGTACGGGTCGTTCCACATCTTCCGATTCCCGCACGAGGAGATCTCCGACATCGTCTATGTCGAGAATCTCGTCGGCGCCGTCTATCTCGACGAGTACGACGATGTCACGACGTTCCAGGAAGCCCTGGACCGTATGTGCGCCCACGCCCTGCCAGTACAACGCACCGGAGAATTCCTCGGTGCCATTCGCAAGGAGCTCTAGGCCAGTGAATCGCATACACAACGCTGTTCTCACGCTGGGAGCGGAAGGCTGGCACAAGCCGTGGAGCGGGAGCAACGGCGGCAGTTGCGTGGAGGTCCGCAGGCTTCCCGACGGCCGTTACGCGGTCCGCCAGTCCACTGATCCGGAAGGTCCCGCGCTGATCTTCACGCAGATCGAACTCGACGTCTTCTCCCAGGGCTGGGAGGCTGGACAGGCCAGCCTCCCGGTTTCCTGACGCTCATCACTTACTTAACGCAGGCGTACTCAGGAGGAACAGCGGATGCCCGACGACATGGCCTGGACGCGGCGGCCTGCGAACTACGAGCCGCCCGAGATCGACACGAGCGTCGCGCACTCGGCACGCGTGTACGACTACATTCTCGGCGGCAAGGACAACTACCCGCTGGACCGCGAGGCCGCCGAGCAGATGCTGAGCGGCTGGCCCAGTCTGCGGATATCGATGCGTGAGAACCGTAAATTCATGCACCGGGCCGTCCGCTTCATGGCCGAGCAGGGCATCGACCAGTTCCTTGACATCGGCACCGGCATTCCGACCTCGCCGAATCTCCACGAGGTCGCGCAGGGCGTCACCCCGAGCGCGCGCGTGGTCTACATGGACAACGACCCGATCGTGCTGGCCCACGCGGGCGCCCGGCTGACCAGCACGCCCGAGGGCCGTACCGCCTACATCCACGCGGACATGAAGGACCCGGCGGCGATCCTGGGCTCGGCCGAGCTGGCCGAGACCCTGGACCTGTCCCGGCCGGTCGCCCTGTCGATCATCGCCGTGCTCCAGTTCGTCACGGACGACCAGAAGGCGTACGACCTGGTCAAGCAGTACGTGGACATCCTGCCGTCCGGCAGCTACCTGGCGATCTCCACGGTCACCACCGACTCCAGCCCGAAGCCGATCGGGGGTGTCGTCGCCGAGTACACCAAGCGCGGCATGCCCGCCCGCAACCGGACCCACGCCGAGGTGCTGCCCTTCTTCGCGGGCCTCGACCTGGTCGAGCCCGGTGTCACCCTCGTCCACAACTGGCGCCCGGACCCGGCCGCCGAGGGCACGGTCGACGACTCGCAGGTCGCGATGTACGGGGGAGTGGCGTACAAGCCGTAACGGCTCGTACGTCCTCGACTCGTACGTCCTCGACTCGTACGTCCTTGGCTCGTACGTCCTCGGCCGGTGCAGGTTCCCGCGCCGATACCCTCCCGCGCCGATACGTTCCGCGCGGATGTGTCCCGCCCGGCCGCTCCCTGAGCGGCCGGGGGGACGGTGACGCCGACGGCCGCCGATGAGGCGCCGCGGCCCAAGCGGGACAAGGTTTCCCGCCACCCAAGACGGCGCTTCCGACGATAACCACAGGTCGGCGGGGCGCGCGGGCGTGGCCGGAAAATGCGGTCCATCCTCTTGACGTGACGCGTGGCAAGGTCCACAGTGCTCGTTAATGCGCATTACTAATGCGCATTAACGAAGGAGGAGCACAGGTGGACGAACCCAGGAAGCGATCCCGGCCGGGCCGGGCGCCCTCGCCGAC
Organism: Streptomyces sp. NPDC025721; assembly: GCF_055558595.1. Classification (NCBI taxonomy): domain Bacteria; kingdom Bacillati; phylum Actinomycetota; class Actinomycetes; order Kitasatosporales; family Streptomycetaceae; genus Streptomyces; species Streptomyces sp. NPDC025721. Next base: position 200,478 of record NZ_JBVHMF010000001.1, read on the forward strand.
CGGGCGCACGTCACGGCCGCGCCAGGCGGAGGTCGCGCGGCTCGCGGGCGTCTCGCAGGCCACGGTCTCGCTGGTGCTCGGCGGCAAGCGGGAGGGTGTCGCGATCTCGGAGGAGACCCGGCGCAAGGTGCTCGACGCCGCGCGCAGCCTCGGATACGTCCCCGACCCGGCCGCCCGCAGGCTGGCCGCCGCCCGCAACGACCTGCTGGGCGTCTTCAGCTTCACCGCGACCTTCCCCACCGACGTGCAGCACTCGTACTACCCGTTCCTGGTGGGCGTCGAGCAGGAGGCCGCCGCGCGCGGCTACGACCTGGTGCTCTTCACCGGCTCCAGTTCCGGCGGCGCGGGGGCCGCCGGACCCGAGGCGCTGAGCCGGGTCCGGCTGGCGGACGGCTGTCTCTTCCTCGGCCGTCACGCGCCCGCGCAGGAGCTGAGCCGCCTGGTCGGCGACGGCTTCCCCGTGGTCCACATCGGCCGCAGGGACGAGCTGGAGGGCCTGCCCTGGGTCGGCGCGGACTACGTCAACGCCACCCGTGAGGTCGTGGCCCGGCTCGCGGAGCTCGGCCACCGCCGGATCGTGCTCGTACGCGAGGACGACGAGGCGCCCGCGTCGACCGACCGTGAACACGGCTTCCTCAAGGGCCTGGAGGCGGCCGGGCTGCCCGGCGGCCCCGCGGCCGTCTTCCGCTCGGCGGCGCCCGAGCGCGAGCTGACGCCCGAGCGGCTGCGCGGCTGGCTCGCCGAGGGCGTCACCGCGTTCGTCGCCGAGGAGACCGACACCGGCAGCGCGTGGCGGGCCCTGCGCGGCGCCGCCCGCGCCGCCGGGATCGAGGCCCCGCGCGACGCCTCGCTCGCCCTGCTCGGCAGCCCGCCGCCCGACCTCGCGGGCGAGCCGGTGCCCACCGGATTCGACATCCCCCGGCCGGAGTTGGGCGCCGCGGCCGTCCGCATGCTGGCCGCCCTCGTGGCGGGCGAGGACATCGCGGCGGCCACCGAGCCGCTGGTGGCCTGCCCCTTCCGGCCGGGCGCCAGCGCGGGACCGCCTCCGGCGCGTCCCCGGGACCCACGCCCATGACCCCCCACCGGCCCTGCCCGCCGCCCGCGAGCCCACGCGCCGGGGAGCCGGTGCTCGGCGGCCTGCTCGCCGTGGGCCCACGCCCCGGAGGGCCGGGGCCTTTGGGGGCGGAGCCCTTAACGGGCGGGGGCCCCGCGGCCGGTCGGCGTCAGGGCACGTGGCCGTAGGGCGTCCTCGGCGAACCGGACGCCGGAGGGACCGGGGTACCGGGCAGAGCCGTCATCCGACGCACCGCGCAATCTTTCGACAGCACCGCCGCAGGCGGTACGCACCACCTCAAGGAGACTCGTGAAACCCGGACCGGACATTCTCATCGTCGGCGGCGGCCTCGGCGGCGTGGCGGCGGCACTCGCCGCGTGCCGCGCCGGGCGCGGCGTCGTACTGACCGAGGAGACCGACTGGATCGGCGGCCAGCTCACCTCGCAGGCCGTCCCGCCGGACGAGCACCCGTGGGTGGAACAGTTCGGCACCACCGCCTCGTACCGCCACCTGCGGGAATCCATCAGGTCGTACTACCGCCAGTGGTACCCGATGCGCTCGGAGGCGCTGGCCCTCACCGAGCTGAACCCCGGCGCCGGACGGGTCAGCAAGCTCTGCCACGAGCCGCGCGTCGGCCTCGCCGTGCTGGAGTCGATGCTCGCGCCGCACCTCGCGTCCGGCCGCCTCACGCTGCTGACCGAGCACCGCCCGGTCGCGGCGGCGGCCGAGGACGACACCGTACGGTCCGTCACGGTGGAGAGCCTGCGCGACGGCAGCCGCCGCACCATCGCGGCGCGGTACGTGATCGACGCGACCGAGACCGGCGAACTGCTGGAGCTGGCCGGTGTCGAACACGCCGTCGGCGCCGAGTCGCGCGACGAATTCGGCGAGCCGCACGCCCCGGAGACCGCCGACCCGCTCAACCAGCAGGGCATCACGGTGTGCTTCGCGCTCTCGCACCACGAGGGCGAGGACCACACCATCGACAAGCCCGCCGACTACGAGTTCTGGCGGGACTACCGCCCCGACTTCTGGCCGGGCCCGCTGCTCGGCTTCCTCGCCCCCGACCCGCGCACGCTCGAAGCGGTGCCGCGCACCTTCGTCCCCAACCCCGACCTCGACCCGCTCGACGTCAACGCCGACCAGTCGGAGGACGCGGGCGACAAGGAGCTGTGGGGCTTCCGCCGCATTCTGGCCCGCCGGTTGCACCGGCCCGGCGCCTTCGACTCCGACATCACGCTCGTCAACTGGCCGCTCAACGACTACTGGCTCAAGCCGCTGATCGGCGCGGGCCCCGAGACCTCGGCCCAGGCCGTGGCCGAGGCGCGGCAGCTGTCGCTGTCCGTCCTGTACTGGCTCCAGACCGAGGCGCCGCGCGCCGACGGCGGCAAGGGCTTCCCCGGCCTCAGGCTCCGCCCCGACATCACCGGCACCGCGGACGGCCTGGCCAAGGCGCCGTACGTCCGCGAGTCCCGCCGGATCAAGGCCGTCACCACCATCACCGAGCAGGACCTCGCGATCGACCTCGTCGGCCCGCACGGCGGCACCACGTACCGCGACTCGGTCGGCGTCGGCGGCTACCGCATCGACCTGCACCCGTCCACCGGAGGTGACAACTACATCGACATCGGCTCCGTGCCGTTCGAGATCCCGCTCGGCGCGCTCATCCCGCGCAGGGTCCGCAATCTGCTGCCCGCGGGCAAGAACATCGGCACCACCCACATCACCAACGGCTGCTACCGGCTGCACCCGGTGGAGTGGAACATCGGCGAGGTCGCCGGTGCCCTCGCCGCCCACTGCCTCGCCGAAGGCGTGGAACCGCACCGGGTCCAGGCCGAGGACAAGCGGTTCGACGCGTTCGCCGCCGTGCTCGACCGCGCCGGGATCCAGCGCCACTGGCCCGACGTGCGCGGCTACTGAGCGGGACCTGCCGCCCCCAAGGGAGAACGGCCGGACGGAAGCAGCTCCACCTGCCCCGCCCGGCCCACCGCCCGCGTATTCGCCAACACTGCACAAGGAGGTGCCCAGACCATGACCACCCACCGTATCCGCGTCGGCATCGACGTGGGCGGGACCTTCACCGACGCCGTGGCCGTAGACGCCGCGACCCTCGAACTCCGGGGGCAGGTGAAAGTGCCCACCAGCCACCACCACGAGGACGGCGTAGCCCACGGCATCGTCGAAGCGCTCGACCGCCTGCTGGAGCAGACCGGGAACGCCCCTGAGGACGTCGCCTTCCTGGCCCACGGTACGACCCAGGCTACCAACGCCCTCCTGGAGGGTGACGTCGCCACCGTCGGCCTGATCGGCATCGGTACGGGTCCGGGGGCCGCGTTCACCCGTCGGCTCGCGTCCTTCCGCAACCTCGAACTCACCCCCGGCAAGCGGCTCCCGCTGCACTACGTCCATGTCGCCGACCCCGACGACGCGGCCGATGTGCGCAGGGCCGTCGACGAGGTCGTACGGGAAGGCGCCGAAGTCCTCGTCGCCAGCCAGCCGTTCAGCGTCGACCGCCCCGAGGGCGAGGAGGCCGTGCTCGAAGCGGCCCGCGGCAAGGGCCTGCCGATGACGGCGGCCCACGGGATCACCTCGCTGTACGGGCTCCAGAAGCGGACCCGTACCGCCGTGGTCAACGCCGCGATCCTGCCGCGCATGCTCGCCACCGCCGACCTGGTCGACGCGGCCATCACCAAGGCGGGCGTCACGGCCCCGCTCATGGTGATGCGCTGCGACGGCGGCGTGATGTCGCTGGACGAGATGCGGCGCAGGCCGCTGCTGACCGTCCTGTCGGGACCCGCGGCCGGCGTCGCGGGCGCCCTGATGCAGGAGCGGATCAGCGAGGGCCTGTTCCTGGAGACCGGCGGCACCTCGACCGACATCAGCGTCGTACGGCGCGGCAAGGTCGCCGTCCGGCACGCCACGATCCTCGGCAAGACGTCCTATCTGTCCGCGCTCGACGTGCGGACGGTCGGCGTCGGCGGCGGGTCCATGGTCAGGATCAGCGGCGGCACGGGCGGCACGGGCGGCACGGGCGGCACGGGCGGCACGGGCGGCACGGGCGGGACGGGCGGGACGGGCGGTACGGGCAGGACCGGCGGCTCTGGCGGCTCCGGCGGCTCCGGCCGGAAGGTCACCGCGGTCGGACCGCGCAGCGCCCACATCGCGGGCCTGCCGTACGCCTGCTTCGCCGACCCCGACGACCTGCGCGACGCCGCGCTCGCCACGGTCAGCCCGCTCGCCGACGACCCCGCCGACTACGCGGTCCTCGACGCCGCGGGCGGCCGGTTCGCGATCACCATGACCTGCGCGGCCAACGCGCTCGGCCGGGTCCCCGAGGGCGACTTCGCCCGCTCGGACCAGGAGACGGCCAAGGCCGCGCTGGCGCCGCTGGCCGCCGCGCTCGGCGTGGACGTCGCCACCGCCGCGACCCAGGTGCTCGACGCCGGTACGGCCCAGGTGAAGGCCGTGGTCGACACCCTGATCTCCGAGTACCGCCTGGACAAGGACAACGCCGTCCTGGTCGGCGGGGGCGGCGGCGCCGCGTCCGTGACACCGCACCTGGCCGTCGTCTGCGAGCGCGAGGGCAGGATCGCCGCCCACAGCGAGGTCATCAGCCCCATCGGGGTCGCCCTCGCGCTGGTCCGCGAGCAGATCGAGCGGATCATCCCGGGCGCCGGACAGGAACAGATCCTGGCCGTACGGGCCGAGGCGGAACGCGCGGTCGTCGCCCAGGGCGCCGCCGCCGACGGCGTCGAGGTCGAGGTCACCGTCGACCCGCAGACCAGCACCGTACGCGCGGTCGCCACCGGCGCCACCGAACTGCGTACCCAGGACCGGGCCCACCGCGCCGACGACGGGGAACGGCTGCGCGCCGCCGCCGCCAGCCTCAAGGCCGACCCCGCCGAGGTGCGGGTGCTCGCGGGCACGCCCTCGCACACCGTGTACGGCACGGAGCTGCGCCGCCGGTACCGCGCCACCCGCCACCCCGTGCGGGTCGTGGACGCCGACGGAGTCGTCCGGCTGCACTCGCCCGACGCCCGCGTCGAGACCACCACGGCGGGCGCCGCGCCCCAAGTCCTCGCCACGCTCGTGGACGAGGTCACCTCGTACGGCGACGGCGGGGTCCGCGCGCCCGCGCTGCGGCTGCTCATCGGGTCCCGGATCTCCGACCTGTCGGGCGTCGTGGAACCGCAGTCGCTGCTCGCGCTCGCCCGCAGCGAACTGAGCAGCCGCGCCGCCGACGAGCCGGTGGTGGCCGTTGTGGAGGCACGGACATGACGGCATCCGTCCTGACCCGTACGCCCGACCTGGCCGCGCTGCGCCGCCTCGCCGACCTGGACGACGTCGAGTTCGGCGTGCGGCTGCTCGCGGGCACCCCGACCCACGAGGGCCGCGACCCCGCGCTGCTGCGTCAATGGGCCCGCGCGGCGGCCGAGTTCGGTGCCGCGCTCGCACCCGTCGCGTGCGCGGCGGACGTCGTGGAGAGCGACGGCGGCCTGGAAATGGGCCTGTTGGCGCGCTACACCTCGCGGCCCGACGCCATCGAGCTGTTCACCGACACGATCGCGGCGGCCGACGGCCTCGCGGAGCGGCTCGGCTGGCGCGACTGGTACCCGGCCGGTTCCGTCCGCGCCGCGGCCGTCGCCCACGAGGCCGCGCACGCGCGGCTCCACCACGGCCCGGCCAAGGCCGAGTTGAGGCGCGCGCTCGGCCATGTCGTGCTGCGGCTCGGCAGCCGCCGCTGGTACGGGCACGTCGCCGGCGCCGACGAGATCGCGGCGCACGCGTACGCCCGTACGGTCTGCGGTCTCGGCCGCAGTCCGCTGCTCCTGACGGCGGCGCTCGCCGAGTGGGTGACCGCGTCGCCGCAGACACGCGCCCCTGTGGCGACCACCCCGCAATCACGTACCCCGCAAACACGTACCCCGCAAACACGGACCCCGCGGAGACGTACCCCGCAAACACGGACCCCGCGGAGACGCACACCGCACGGAAGAGAGAAGTGACGCCATGGGTGTCGTCATTCTGCTGATCATGGCGGCGGGTGTCGCCGCGATGCTCACCCGCAAGCTCCCCACGGCCTTCGCACTCATCCTGCTGGCCGTCGCCATCGCCCTGGTCTCCGGGGCGCCGCTGACCGGCAAGAACAGCGTGCTGGACACGGTGCTCCAGGAGGGCGCCCCGGCGCTGGCCGCCACCATGATCGCGATCCTGCTCGGGTCGTGGCTCGGCAAGCTGCTGGACGAGACGGGCATCGCGGGCACCCTCGTCCGCAAGATCGTCGAATTCGGCGGCGACCGGCCCGTGGTGGTCGCGCTCGGCGTGCTGGCCGTCTCCACGCTGGTCGGCACGGTCACCGGCTCGGCGCCCGCCGCGATGCTCGCGGGCATCATCGGCATCCCCGCGATGATCGCCGTCGGCATCCCCAAGGCCACCGCCGCGGGCACGATCCTGATGGGCATCGCCGCCGGCATGCCGTTCGAACTGCCCGTCTGGCAGTTCTTCTCCACAGCGCTCGAACTGCCCGTGCACACCGTGCGCGGCTTCATGATCAAGCTGTTCCCGTTCGCGCTGGTCGCGGCGGTCCTCTTCGTCCTGATCGAGAACCGCCGCAAGGGCGTCGAGCACTCCTGGTCCCTCAAGTCGGTGGCCGAGCGGCCCGGGCCGAACTCCGGCACGCGCCGCAAGCAGCTCGGCGACGCGCCCTGGTACGCGCTGTTCACCCCCGCCGTGCCGCTGATCCTCGCGCTCGGCTTCGACATCGCGATCATCCCGTCGCTGCTGGCGGGCGTGCTCTACGCCCTGGCCACCACCACCCGGCCGCGCGAGATGAACAAGCGGCTGCTGCGTACGCTCTACGCCGGATTCGAGGTCGCGGCGCCGCCGATCACGCTCTTCATCTCCATCGGCATCCTGCTGGCGGCGGTGAAACTGCCCGGCGCGGTCGACGCGCTCGAACCGCTCGTGAAGGCCGTCAGCCCGCAGAACGCCGTGCTGTTCGTCCTGGTCTTCACCGTGCTCGTGCCGCTGTGCCTCTACCGCGGGCCGCTGAACGTGTTCGGTCTCGGCGCGGGCATCGCCGGGGTCCTGATCGCCGCGGGCGTGTATCCGGCGATCGCCGTCCTCGGCCTGACCACCTCGTACAACCAGGTCTTCGGCGTCGCCGACCCGACCAGTACGCAGACGGTCTGGGCCGCTCAGTACGCGGGCGTCACCCCGCAGACGGTGATGGTCCGCACGCTGCCGTACGTCTGGTGCGTCGCGCTCGGCGGCTTCTGCGTCACGGCCGTGCAGTACCTCTGAGCGGCTCGTCCGCGTTCCTTCGTACGTCCCGTACTTCCCGCTTCCCGCACTGCCCCTACTTCCCGCACTTCTGCCCTTTCCGACATCCCTCCGGGACGGAGTTCCCCATGTCAGAGCAGCAGAACCCGCAGAGTCCGAGCCGTCGCGTCATCCTGCGCGGGGCCGTCGCCACCTCCGCCGCCCTCGCCGTGGGCACGACGGCGGGCACGGCGACGGCCTCGGCCGCCACCCCCGGCGGATTCCCCGACTACCGTTACGTCAAGACCCTTCTGACGCCGTCTCAGCTCGCGTACAACCCGACCGGCGAGATCATCTTCCCGTGCATACGCGGCACGGTCGGCCGCCTCACCGCGCCGCTCGGCCGCTACTACCTCTACTACGCGCCGCACGACGCCCCCGGCGGCGTCTGCCTCGCCTATGGCGACCACATCGAGGGCCCGTTCACGGAGTACGCGGGCAACCCGGTCGTCTCCCGCACGTGGTCGCCCCACTACTCGGTCAGCCATGTCTCGTCGCCGCACGTCATATGGGTCGAGGGCGCCAAGGAGATGTGGCTCTACTTCCACGGCGAGAACACCACGACCCGGCTCGCCCGGTCCAAGGACGGCATCCACTTCACGTACGACAAGGTGGTCCTGTCGACCTCGATGCTGCCGTCCGGCACCACCGAGACCTCCTACGCCCGGGTCTTCGCCCACGAACTCCCCGCGAAGAACGCCCACTTCGTCATGCTGTTCATGCTGAACAACACCACCAACCACCGTGACATCGGCTGGGGCTGGTCGGCGGACGCCCGCAACTGGACCTTCTCCCAGACGCCCCTCATCCGCCACACCGACGTCGGCGCGGGCGACGTCGGCGGCCCCCACCTGCTCACCCGCGACGGCAGCGCGTACGTCACCTACAACAAGGACAAGGCGCACGGCGGCGACCTGATGATCACCGAGGTCGGCAACGACTTCAGCCTCCGCAAGCACCTCGGCGTCTTCTTCAACTCCTCCGACGGAGCCCCCGACAACGGCCGCAGCGCCGCCCCCAGCTTCGGCACCGAGAACGGCGTCCCCTACATGGTCTACGAGTCCGGCGAACGCCTGGCCGGCAAAATCGCCGTAGCCCGCGGCTGACCCCCGCCCCTCACCCGCCCCCACCCCGAACCGAGCCCGGCCCCGACGCACATCGCGCCGGGGCCGGACTCGTCGGACCGAGATCTGTGGTGCCCCCAACGGGATTCGAACCCGTGCTACCGCCTTGAAAGGGCGGCGTCCTGGGCCACTAGACGATGAGGGCTGGATGGCCGACCGTGGGCGCCGAGGCGCACGTCGGGGACGGGTGCAGCATATGGGATGGGCCGGGGGTTCGCCAAAACGCTTTTCGCGGCGGGGTGGCGGACAATGGGCAGCGTGCTGGAGATGACGCGTGAGGAGTTCGAAGAGCTGGTCGGGGAGGCGCTCGACCGGATTCCCGGCGAGCTGACCCGGCTGATGGACAACGTGGCGGTCTTCGTGGAGGACGAGCCCGCGCCGGGGGAGCCGGACCTGCTCGGGCTGTACGAGGGGACGCCGCTGACCGAGCGCGGCGAGTGGTACGCCGGGGTGCTGCCGGACCGGATCACCGTCTACCGGGGCCCGACGCTGCGGATGTGCGCCACGCGCGAGGAGGTCGTCGCCGAGACGGAGGTGACCGTCGTGCACGAGATCGCCCACCACTTCGGCATCGACGACGAGCGGCTGCACGCCCTGGGGTACGGATGACGGTTTCGGGGGCCCTTTCGCGCTGACGGCCGCGGGCGGCGGCCCGGCTGCGCGCCACGGGTGACGCCAGGGACGCGGGGCGTGTCCTGGCGGGAGGCGCGGCGTTGGACACGGCGATCCGACCGCCGACCGGTGCGTACGGACGTGCGGCGGTACGACGACCGTACGACCGTACGCGTCCGCCTGTACCGAGCCCGAGGTGCGTACACGTGCTCCCTGCCCCAGACCGCCCCCGCGACCCCCGCCGCGACCGGGCCCGAGCCGTCCGTACGGGGCTGCGGTCCGCCGTCCTCGTCACGCTGGTGGCCGCCGGGGTCGCGGCGTGCGTGAGCGCGGGGAGCGAGTCCGACCCCAAGGCGCCGAAGCACGCGCCCGGCGTGAGCGCGGGGACCGTCGCGGACGGTTCGCGGGTCCCGCAGGGCGCGGGCGACCCGCACCGCGGCGGCGGCCCGATGTCCCCGTCCCCGTCCGTCACCGGTACGGCCTCGCCCGGCGACACGCGGGCCCCCGCGACGGCCCGGGCGGGCGGCGCGGGCGGCGGCCCGGCAGGACCCGGCGGCGTACCGACCGCCTCCGACGGCACCTCGGCGCCGCAGCCGACCGCCCAGCCCTCGCCGACGGCCTCCCAGCCGACCGGCCAGCCGACGACGGACGCGCCGACCGCGCCGCCGACCACCGACCCGCCGACCGCCAGCCCCAGCTCCGACCCCAGCGGGTCGCCCGACCCGAGCGCCGAACGGCGCGGGGACCGCCGCGACCGCTGACCGCATCGTGGCGGTATCGCCGCTGGTCAGCGCCCCGTCCGAAAGGCGATTGGCAAAGGCGCCGGCAGATGCGTATGCTGGTAGATCGTTTGATCCCACTGCCTGGCGCCTGATCCGATGTGCGCCGCGTGGCGCGTTCCTTTTCTCCTGTGGCTGACCGCATCGAGGCGGTTGTAAGCAACCTACGGAGCTGGCGCGTGCCGTAAGTCTCCGAGAGGTTTAGCTTCAGCATGTCCATTGACAGTGCCGACCGTTCCGTCATGCCCGAGAACGACGAGATCCTCGCCGTAGCGGACGTGGTGGACATCACCACCGCCGACACCGCAGAGAACACCGACATCACCGACATCACCGGCGCCGACGACGCGACCGACGTCCTCGACACCGGCATCACCACCGGCATCACCGACGTCATCGACGCGGACACCGAGGCCGACGCCGAGGACGACACCGACGCCGAGCCCACCGTGACCTTCGCCGACCTCGGCCTCGCCGACGGCATCGTCCGCAAGCTCGCGCAGAACGGCGTCACCACCCCCTTCCCGATCCAGGCCGCGACCATCCCGGACGCGCTGGCGGGCCGGGACATCCTGGGCCGCGGCCGTACCGGCTCCGGCAAGACGCTCTCCTTCGGCCTGCCGCTGCTGACCCTGCTGTCCGGCGGCCACACCGAGCGCAAGCGCCCGCGCGGCGTCATCCTCACCCCGACCCGCGAGCTGGCCATGCAGGTGGCCGACGCGCTCCAGCCGTACGGCGATGTCCTCGGCCTGAAGATGAAGGTCGTCTGCGGCGGCACGTCCATGCAGAACCAGATCTACGCGCTGGACCGCGGCGTCGACGTCCTCGTCGCCACCCCCGGCCGGCTGCGCGACCTGATCAACCGCGGCTCCGCCGTGCTCGACCAGGTGCAGATCGCGGTCCTCGACGAGGCCGACCAGATGGCCGACATGGGCTTCCTGCCCGAGGTCACCGAGATCCTCGACCTCATCCCGGCGGGCGGCCAGCGCCTGCTGTTCTCCGCGACGCTGGAGAACGAGATCGACAGCCTCGTCCGGCGCTACCTGGTCGACCCGGTCACCCACGAGGTGGACGCCGCCCAGGGCGCCGTCACCACCATGAGCCACCACGTGCTCGTCGTGAAGCCGAAGGACAAGGCGCCGGTCACCGCCGCCATCGCCGCCCGCAAGGGCCGCACGATCATCTTCGTCCGCACCCAGATGGGCGCCGACCGCGTCGCCGAGCAGCTCATCGAGGCCGGTGTCCGGGCCGACGCGCTGCACGGCGGCATGACCCAGGGCGCCCGTACCCGCACCCTTGAGGACTTCAAGGCCGGTCAGGTCAACGTCCTGGTCGCCACCGACGTCGCCGCCCGCGGCATCCACGTCGACGGCATCGGCCTGGTGCTCAACGTCGACCCGGCCGCCGACCACAAGGACTACCTGCACCGCTCGGGCCGTACCGCCCGCGCGGGCGAGTCCGGCACGGTCGTCTCGCTCGCCCTGCCGCACCAGCGCAAGCAGATCTTCCGGCTGATGGAGGACGCGGGCGTCGACGCCTCGCGCCACATCATCGGCGGCGCGGGCGTCTTCGACGAGGACGTCGCCAAGATCACCGGCGCGCGCTCGCTGACCGACGTCCAGGCCGACGCCGTACAGAACGCCGCTCTCCAGGCGGAGCGCGAAGTCGCCGACGTCACGCGTCAGTTGGAGCGGCTCCAGCGCCGCGCGACCGAACTGCGCGAGGAGGCCGACCGCCTCACCGCCCGTTCGGCCCGCGAGCGCGGCGAGGACCCGGAGGAGGCGGTGGCCGCCAAGGCCGCCGAACTCGCCGCCGAGGCCGCCGCGTTGGCCGCCGCCGCCCCGGCCCCCGTGCCGGAGCAGCGCGAGGACCGCCGCGACGACCGCGGCAACTTCGACCGCCGCAACGACCGTTCGTCCTACGGCAACCGCGACTCCCGTCCCTCGTACGGCAACCGTGACGACCGTCGCGACAGCCGCCCGTCGTACGGCAACCGTGACGACCGCCCCTCGTACGGCAACCGCGACGAGCGCCGTGACAGCCGCCCGTCGTACGGCAACCGCGACGGCAACCGCGACTCCCGCCCGTCGTACGGCAACCGCGACGGCAACCGCGACGACCGCCGTGACAGCCGTCCGTCCTACGGCAACCGTGACGACCGCCGCGGCGACGACCGCCGTGACTCCCGCCCCTCGTACGGCGAGCGCAGCGGCCGTCCGTCCACCCCGTACACCAGTCGCGACAGCCGCGACTCGCGTCCCTCGTACGGCAACCGTGACGACCGCCGTCCCGCGTACAACAGCCGCGACGACCGCGACCGCCCCTTCAACCGCGACCGCCGCGACAGCAGCCGTCCGTCCACGTCGTCCTCGTACGACCGCCGCGACAGCCGCCCCTCCTACGGCGACCGCGACTCGCGTCCCTCGTACGGCAACCGTGACGACCGCCGCGCCCCCGGCGCCGCCCCGGCCGCCGGCTCCTCCTACGACCGCAAGCCCCGCTGGAAGCGCAACGGCTGACCGCTGACCGCTCAGCCGCAGAACGGGCCCGGGGGGGGGGGGGGGGTGGGGGGGGGGGGGGGGGGTGGCGGGGGGGGGGGGGGGGGGGGGGGGGGTTTTCGTTGAGGGGCGGGGTTAGGGGGGCGGGGGGGG